>NZ_JARWRU010000894.1 GCF_029867845.1 Nocardia farcinica
CCACCCCGCGCTGGCGTGCGCCAACCCGCGGCCCCGGCCCCCGCCCGCCCCGGTTTCCCCCGGGCACTATTTGGGGGTGGCGCCCCGGGCGGCGCCCTACCCCGACCAGTGGTCGCCGGCCGGGACCGGCGAGGACAGCACGGTCACCCGGTTCGGGCCGCCGGTGACCGGGGCGATGACGCAGGCGCCGCGCACGACCGGCGATCTGCCGCCGATCATCGCCACCAAGATCGCCCCGCCCGCCACCAAT
Source organism: Nocardia farcinica (assembly GCF_029867845.1). GTDB lineage: Bacteria > Actinomycetota > Actinomycetes > Mycobacteriales > Mycobacteriaceae > Nocardia > Nocardia farcinica_A. Next base: position 251 of record NZ_JARWRU010000894.1, read on the forward strand.
CACGCGCTGTTACCCCGCCCGGAGCTGCTCGACCGGATGCTCGCCGCGCCGCGCAAGACACTGACCCTGGTATACGGGCCCGCGGGCTTCGGCAAGTCGACGCTGGCCACCCAGTGGATGGAGGCGCTGCGCGCCGAGGGCATCCCGGTGGCCTGGCTGACGGTGGACGAGCAGGACAACCACGTGGTCTGGTTCCTGGCCGATCTGCTGGCCGCCATCCAGCGGGTGCGCCCCGACCTCGGAGTCGGCCTGCGCAGGCATCTCGACGAGCACGCCGAGGACGGGGTGCGGTTCGTGCTCGGTTCGCTGATCAACGAGATCCACGCGAGCGAGCGACCGCTGGCGCTGGTCGTCGACGACTGGCAGCAGGTGCGCGATGCCGCCTCCATCAGCGCGCTGACCAGCCTGCTCGAAGCCGGGTGCGCCCGGCTGAACGTGCTCGTCACCAGCCGCACCACCGCCGACCTGCCGTTGAGCACCCTGCGGATACGCGGACAGGTCACCGAGATCGACGCCGCGGCGATGAGTTTCAGCGTCGAGGAGGCGCGGCGTTTCCTCGTGGACGTGGCCGGGCTGCGGCTGGACGACTCGGACGTCGAGCGGTTGTGGCGTTCCACCGACGGCTGGGTGGCCGGGCTGCAACTGGCATCGCTGTCGCTGCGCGAGCACCCACGCCCCGCCTCGTTGATCGCCAACATCTCCGGCCGTCATCGCACCATCGGCCAGTACTTCGTCGACACCGTGCTGGACGCGCTGGAGCCGCAGACGCTGGATTTCATGACCGCGACCAGCATCCCGGATCGGGTGTGCGGGGATCTGGCCGCGGCGCTGACCGGCAATCCACGTAGCGGCACCCTGCTCGAGGAACTGGAGACGCGGAACCTGTTCATCCAGCACGTCGACGACGACGGCGTCTGGTACCGCTACCACCCGCTGTTCTCGGAGTTCCTGCGGCGCAGGCGCGAACGCGACGAACCGGACTCGGTGGCGGAACTGCACCGGCGGGCCTCGGCCTGGTTCGCCGCGCACGGCTTCCGCGGCGAGGCCGTCGACGAGGCGTTGCGCGCCGGGGACGCCGAGCGCGCGGTGGATCTGGTCGAACGCGACGGGATGCACCTGCTCGAGCGCGGGCGTGTGACCACCCTGCTCGGCCTGGTCGCGAAACTGCCTTCTGACCTGGTGGCGTTGCGGCCACGGTTGCAATTGGATCTGGCCTGGGCCAATCTCACCGTGCATCGCGGGGCGGCGGTCGCGGCGGCGCTGTATCTGGTCGACCCCACGCTCGCCGAGGACCGCGACGGCCCAGGACCGGCCGTGTCTGCCGCGGAGGCTGCCGACATCGCCGCTGAGGTGAAGGTGCTGCGGCGGATGATCGATGTGCTGGCCGACGTGATCACCGACCCGGACGAAAGGCTCTCCGACGACCTCGCCGCGCAACCGGACTGCAGGCCGTTCCTCGTCTCGACGGCCTCGCTGGTCGATTCCTTCGCCGAGATCCACAGTTTCGAATACACCGCGGCCCGGCGACGGCAACGCTGGGCGCACCGCTATCACGCGCTGACCGGCAGCCCGTTCAACATGATGTACGGGCGGTGTCTGGCCGGGATCGCGGCCTTCGAACAGCTCGACGTGGCGGTGGCCGAGGACGAGTTCCGCACCGCGCACACTCTTTCGACCGACAGCGCGGGCGCGGACTCGCTGCCCGCCAGGCTCGCGGGCGCCCTGCTCGGCGAGGTGCTCTACAAGCGCGACCGGCTCGACGAGGCTGCGCCGCTGCTGGCGGCGGCGCGCGCGGGCGGCGGCGAGGGCGCGATGGTGGACATCCTGCTGCCCACCTACGGCATCGGCGCCCGGCTCGCCGCGCTGCGTGAGGGACCGGAGGCGGCGCGCGGCTGGTTGCGCGAGGGCGCCGGGATCGCGGACGCGTTGTCGCTGCCACGACTGTCGGCCCGGCTGTGCCTGGAGGGGCTGCGGCTCGGGCTGACCGACGACGAGCCGTGGTCGCCGCCGGGCATGACCCACGGCATCGCCGTGCAAACCGCGGGCATGGTCGAGGAATACGCCATCCGGGCCATGCTGCGCCGGGGCGAGCCCGAACGCGCGGCGCGGCGGGCTCGTGCGGTGGTGGAGTCGATCGACGGGCTGCGACGTCCCCGCGCGGCCATGCACGCGCGGCTGCTGCTGGTGATCTGTCTGGCCGAGGCCGGGGAGCGCACCGAGGCCGCTCGCGCCCTGCTGCTGCCGCTGGCCGCCTGCGCGGATCTGCACCTGCCGCGGCCGGTGCTCGACGAGGGTGCGCCCGCGGTGGTCGCGATCGAGACCCTGCTCACCGATCGCGTCCTCGCCGACGCGCGCGACGAGACCGGCCTGCAGGTGCTGCAGTTCGGCGCGGCACTGGCCGGACGCCTGCGCGACTGACGCCGACAAATACCACCACCGTCGCGGAGTGACCGGGAACACGGCTGCGAGCTGGGGTTTCGTGGCCGATCCCCACCCCTTTCCGTCAGTCGGCAAGAGCCCGTTGTGAACCAGCGCACAGGACACATAGCTTCACCGCGTCGACGGCCTCGGGGATCGGGGGAGGCCGAACGACCGAGCCACACAAGGGCTACAGGGTCCATCCAGGGACCACAGGCGCCGAATTCACAGACAGCGAAAAAGGACCAGAATGAAGAGACTCACCGCAGCTTCCGCCATGCTGATCGCCGCCATCGGCTTCGGCACCGGCACCGTCAGCGCCGCCCCCGCAGCCCCCGAAGCGGTCAACTTCACCGCCACCACCAGCGAGACGGCCACCGTCATCTCCACCGACGCGGGCGCCATCACCGTCGACGAGGGTGTGCTGCGCATCACCGACGGCCGCGGCAACACCCTCGCGGGCACCGAACTGTCGTTCCGCGTGGACGATTTCGTCTTCCCGATCGCCGCCGAGATCGACGGCCGCACCGCGACCCTGACCCCGCAGTTCGACCGCGAGCACGCCGTCTACTCCCCCGTCGCCCTGCCCTACGAGGACAAGGCGCCGTGGAAGAGCGAGTACGAGCGTGAGCAGGCCGCCTGGAGCCGCATGACCTCCACCATCAGCATGGGCGCCGCGGTCGGCACCGTGGTCGGCGGTCTCGGCGGCGCGGCCGTCGGCTGCCTGCTCGGCGGCGTCGCGGGCGCGACCATCGCCTCGGCCACCATCGTCGGCATGTTCGGCCCGTTCGTCCCGGCCGCGGCCATCGGCTGCCTCGGTGGCGTCCTCGCCATGGGCTCGCTCGGCACCGTCGCGGGCCAGCTGCTGGTGACCGCCCCGGTCGCCGTCATGGCCGCCGTGCAGTACTTCACCACCATCAACCAGCCCTTCACCCCGCCCGCCGCCAAGTAACCGGCGAACACACCATCCCCGTGAGACATGAAGAGGGGGGGGGCGGGGGGGGCCCCCCCCCAGGCGGGGGGGAAGAAAACCCCCGCCCCCCCCCCCCCCCGCCCCCCCCCGCGGGGGCGCCCGCGGGCGCCCCCCCCCCCCCCCCGGGGCGTTGGTGGCCGGGCCGGGCGATCTGCACGGCGGTGCAGCAGACGACGGTGATCGCGACCGCCGCCGCGGCGCCGCCGAGCACGTCGGTGAGATGGTGATAGCCCATGCCCACCTGCCCGAAGGCCACCGCGACGAGCGCGACGGCACCGAGGACGCCGACGACGAGGCCTGCCCGTCGCACCGGGCAGAGCAGGACGAAGGCGCAGACGACGGCGACGAGATGGACCGTGTGCCCGCTCGGATACGCGAGATAGCCGGCGAGCGGCCGGTCGAACAGCGGTTTGAGCAGCACGGTGTCGACGAGCAGCGCCAGCTCCGGTGTGACCGCCATGGTGACGGCGGCGAGTACTCGCCCGCGCCCGGCCAGCCAGACCACCGCCGCGATCAGCGCGGCCAGCACCAGCGGAGCATCGCTCGGCGCGACGAGCACCCGATCGAGCGCCGAGGGACCGCCCGCCGCCACCGGCCCGGCGAACGCCCGGTCCAGCGCGCTGGGGCCGCCGTCGGGCGGAAAGGTCAGCGGCAGCAGGCAGACCACGAGCGTGGCCGCCACCGCGATCAGGCCGCGGGTGATCAGCATCGGACACGACACATCCCGCACCGTACGCGGCAGCGCCTGCCGGGTGCGCGCGCCGACGACAACGGTGTGGCCGGGACAACGGTGTGGCCGGACCGGCCGGGGCAGGCGGTCGGCCGGTCAGTCGAAGACGTACATCGACAGCAGCGACAACACGAACCACGCCGACCACACCACCGCCACCACCATGCCGATGGCGAGGGTGACGCGCATCCACCCCTTGCCCATGTCGATGTCACCGGACTGGCGCGGGTAGAGCTTCCACGGGCTGTACCAGGGCGCGCGGATGAGCCGCGGCCGGGCGTCGCGCTCGAGCTGGGCCACCTCGTCGGCGTAGGCCTCGGCCTGGGCCTGGGTCGGGCCGCCGTGCCACAGGTCGATGTCGATGGGGCCGAGGAAACCCTCGTTCAGCAGTTCCTGCGGGGAGGGCAGGTAGGGCAGCAGCCCGAGCCCGCGGAAGGCGTATGCCACGTCGTTGGCCGTCCACAGGTGCTTCTCGCTCTGGGCGAGGACGGTGAAATAGTGGCGAAGCCGGTCGGGGTCGGTGCCGAGGATGGCGTCGAAGCTGGGATCGCTCCAGGCCTGGCGGATCTCGATCGCGGCGCCGCTCGGCGGGATCACCAGCGAGACGCCGTGCACCGCCCGCTGACCGAGGCCGCGTTCGGCCAACCAGTCCTGCAGGGCATGGGTGTGATCGCGCGAGCGGTCGAGCGGCGTGCGCTCGTCCCGGCCGATCGCCACCGGCGCTCCCTCGATGGTCCACGGGCCGTGGAGCGGGATGTCCAGCACGCCGTCGATGTCGGTCTCGAGCACGTCGGCTTCGATCACCACACAACTGGTCGGCGTCCACACCACCGCGTCGAAGCGGTTCAGCTCGTCACGGTGCGACAGGTGGCAGTTGAGGGTCGCGACGCCCTGCGGGTGGCCGGGGCCCTGCCAGCTGGTCAGCCAGTCGATGAGCGCCCGCTCGGACGGACTGCCCGTCGGATTCTCAACGCGCACAAGCATTCGCGACCACCCTTCACCTCGTCACCCCGCCAGAGGACAGGATACGGGCGATCCGGGCCACGGGCGTCCGGCGCGTCGAGAACGGGGTGTGTCGGCCCGCTCAGAGCGGGTCGGCGGCGATGCGGCCCGCCGCCACCGCGCGCTTCAGCTCGGCGTGATCGGCCTCGGTCTGGTCGGCGTAGCGCACCGCGAAGGCGGCCACCGCGTCCTCGAAACGCTCGTCGCCGTCGAGATATCCGGCGAGCAGGCGCGGGTCGAGCGAGCGGGCGTGCGCCCTGGCCAGCAGCGCGCCCGCCAGCCTGCCGTAGTCGTCGAGCAGATCGGCCCCCAGCCCGGCCGGATCGATGCCGCCCTTCAGATTGCGGAACTGGCGCACGATGAACGGCAGCCGCGCGCCGTCCAGATACAGCGTGGTCCAGCCGAGCAGGATGTCGCTCTCGGCCTGAACGAGCCTGGCGCCCCGCACGATTCGCTCGCCCTCGTGCGCCACCGGCGGCGCGGGCAGACAGGGCGACAGCGCCGAGGGGATGGACTGCTTGAGTTGCAGCACCAGCACCTCGCCGTCGTTGCCGTGCAGCAGCGCCACATAGCTGTGCAGGCCGACGCTGCCGGTGCCGACGACGCGGAAGGCCACATCCGAGACCGCGAAGCGCGACAGCGGCGTGGCCCGCCCGTCCGGCAGGGTCCGCCCGTAGCGCTCCAGCCCGGCGATCACCTCGTCGGCGACCTGCTCGGCCACCGGGGTCAGCACGGGCGGATCGCTGACGAATCGGTGCCTGCGCACGCCGGTCTCGTGGTCGTCGATGTGCTCGCCCCACTTGCGCACCACCTTGGCGCTGTTGTTCTTGCGCGCCTTCTTGGCGGCCTTCTGGAAGGCGGCGAGCAGATCGTCGGCCTGGGCGTCGGCGAGGATCGACTGGTCGGGCAGCGCGCTCCACGAGCGCATGAACGGCTGCTCGGCCAGTGCGTCGACGGCCAGCCGGTAGGAGCGCGCGGCGTCACGGGCGGCCAGCGCGCAGTCGTCCTCGCCGACCCCGGACTCCCGGCCCGCCAGCACCAGGCTGGCCGCCAGCCGCTCCACGTCCCACTCCCATGGCCCGGCGATGGTCTCGTCGAAATCGTTGACGTCGATGACGATCTCGCCCCTGGAGGTGCCGTAGAGGCCGAAGTTGGCGGCGTGCGCGTCGCCGCACAGCTGGGCGTGCAGGCCGCTGACCGGACCCTCGGACAGGTCGGCGCCCATCAGGCCCGCGGTGCCGCGGTAGAAGGTGAACGGGCCGCTGACCATGCGTGCCACCCGCAGCGGCACCAGGTGCGCGAGCCTGCCCGCGTGCGCGGCGGTGACGAACTCCAGCACGCCGGGGCGGTGCTCGCCGCGCGCCCGCCGATCGCGAGCGGTGACCGGCACCCGTTCGCGCAGCGCCTTGCCGCGGGCGCGCACCTGCTCGGCGGGCACCAGGTCGCGCAGGTTCAGATGATCTTCCGGCACAAGCGATCACGGTAACCCGGCGTCCGGTTCTGGCGCGAGGTGACGGAGGTGCCCGGTGGCCTCCGTGGTCAGGACTGCCGCACCGCCGGGTCGACCGGGGTGATCGGCAGCCGCAGCGCGCCCGGCGCCGACTCGGGCACCGTCGGACGGACCGGGCGCACCGGCTGGATGCGCCGGTACGGCTCGCCCAGCGCGGGCCGCGGGTCGGCCTCGCCCTTGTTCGGCCAGAACGCCATCGCCCGCTCGGCCTGGGCGGTGATGGTCAGCGAGGGATTCACGCCGAGATTGGCGGTCACCGCCGAGCCGTCGGCGATGTGCAGGCCCGGGTAGCCGTACACACGCTGGTAGGGGTCGACGACACCGCTGTCCGGGCCGTCGCCGATCACACAGCCGCCGATGTAGTGGGCGGTGGCCGGGATGTTGAACACATCCATGATCAGGCCGTGCGCGTCGCCGTCGACCTTCTCGGCGAAGCGGTTCGCCACCTCGTGGGCCAGTGGGATCCAGGTCGGGTTCGGCTCGCCCGTGCCCTGCCTGGTGCGCAGCGCCCCGCGCTTGCGGAAGGAGGTCAGCGAATTGTCCAGCGACTGCATCACCAGCAGGATCACCGACCGTTCCGAGCCGCGATAGATCCAGCAGCTGCGCAGGAAGTGGATCGGGTGCAGCAGGATCGCGAGCAGGAAGCGCAGGAACCGGAACGCGCCGCCGTCGATCATCGGCACCGCCATGGTGGCCAGCGCGTTCTGCCCGGCGCCGTAGTGGCAGACCTCCACGTGCGTGTCCGGCTCAGGGTGGATGGAGGAGGTGATGGCCACGCCCTGGGCGAAGTCGTAGCGGCTGCGGCTGGCGACGTTGAGGATGGCCTCGGAATTGCTGCGGGTCAGCTCGCCGAGACGGGGCGAGAGGTCGGGCAGCACGCCCTCGTCGCGCATCGCGTGCAGCAGTTTCTGGGTACCGAGCGCCGCGCCGGCGAACACCACCTGTCCGGCGGTGAAGGTCCTCGGCTCCTTGCGGATCCAGCGCCCGGAGCGCACGGTGTCGACGGCGTAGCCGCCGCCGGGCAGCGGGCGCACCGCGGTGGCGGTGGTCAGCGCGTGCACCCGCGCGCCCGCCTGCTCGGCGAGATAGAGATAGTTGGTGGGGGTGGTGTTCTTGGCGTTGTGCGGACAGCCGGTCAGGCAGCGCGAACAGTGGATGCAGCCGTTGCGCCGCGGACCCGCGCCGCCGAAGTAGGGGTCGTCGACCTCGACACCCTCGGCCTCGTCGTTGAAGAAGACGCCCACCTGGGTGGCGTGGAAGGTCTCGCCCACGCCCATGTCC
>NZ_JARWRU010000895.1 GCF_029867845.1 Nocardia farcinica
ACCTGTTCCAGGACGACCCGGCCGTCCCGCTGGCCCGCCTGCTCATCCGGCCGGACCACGGCTGGGTGCTCGATCAGTATCCGATGCACAAGGTGGCCACCCGGCCGGACGGCTCGATCGAGGCGACCATGCGTTTCGCCACCCTGGACTGGATGGCGCGGCTGCTGCTCGGTTTCGGCGCGGGCGTGCGCGCCATCGGCCCGGCCGAGCTGGTGGCCGCGGTGCGTGAACGTTCGGAGGCGGCGCTGGCCGCCTACCGGGAGGCGGGTCTGGACGAAGTGGGGGCGATGTGAGCGAGCGGGGCGGGGCGTCGCACCGGGTCATGGTGTTCGGCGCGGGCAATATCGGCATGTACGTCGGCGGTCTGCTGGCGGGCGCGGGCGCGCAGGTGACCTTCGTCGGCAGGCCGCGGCTGCTCGACGAGATCACCACCGACGGCCTGCACCTGACCGACCTGGAGGGCGCCGAGCGGCACGTCGCGCCGGACCGGTTCCGGGTGGCGACCGAGCCGGACGACGTCGCGAACGCGGATCTGGTGCTCGTCACAGTGAAATCGGGGGCGACCGCCGACGCCGCGCGGGCCGTCGCGGGGCGCATCCGGCCGGGCACCCTGGTGATCAGCCTGCAGAACGGCATCGGCAACGACACCGTGCTGCGCGACATCCTGCCCTCCTGTGTGGTGCTGCCCGGCATGGTGCTGTTCAACGTCATCCGCCGCGATCGCGCGCACTACCATCGCGGCACCGAGGGCGGCATCGCCGTGCCGGACGATCCGGCGCTGCTCGGCTGGCTCGACCTGTTCGAGCGCGCGGGACTGCCCCTGCAACGGCACGACGACCTGCGCTCGGTGCAGTGGGCCAAGCTGCTGTTGAACCTGAACAATCCGGTCAACGCGCTGTCCGGGCTACCGCTGCGCGACGAACTGGCCGACCGCGACTACCGCCGCTGCGTGGCGATGGCGCAGAAGGAGGCGCTCGAGGTCATGCACCGCGCGCGCATCCACCCCGCCCGGCTCACCGCGCTGCCCTCGGAGCTGATGGCCTCGGTGCTGACCGTGCCGACCTGGCTGTTCCGCCTGCTGGCGGGCCGGGTGCTGGCCATCGATCCGCTGGCGCGCTCGTCCATGGCCGACGACCTGGCGGCGGGCAGGCGCACCGAGATCACCTGGCTGTGCGGCGAGGTGGTCGACCTCGGCGCGATGACGGGGGTGGCCACCCCGGTCAACCAGCGGCTCATCCAGCTCATCAACCAGGCCGAGCAGGGCGATCAGCGGCGTTGGAGCGGGCAGGAGCTGCTGGCCGAGCTGCGGAAGGCGGCCGAGTCGGGTCGCGCCGGGTCGGCCCGTTCCCGGTAGCGGACCCGCTGGTCGGGCCCGCTTCGGTGACTGCTCCCACCATCGGCCACAGGCCGGGATGAGCGCGGAGGGGGTCCGGTAGCATCGAGGACACCACTTTCTTGGGAGGTACACATGTCAGGCACGTTCAGCTGGTCGCACCTGCTGATCATCGCGCTGCTGTTCGTGGTGCTCTTCGGTGCGAAGCGACTGCCCGACGCGGCCCGTGGCCTCGGACGCTCGTTGCGCATCTTCAAGAGCGAGGTCAACCAGATGCAGAACGAGTCGCCGCAGCAGTCCGCCGCGCCTGTGCAGCAGCCCGCCCAGCAGCTGCCCGCCGGTCAGCCGGCTCCGCAACCCGCCGCTCCGCAGACCACGCAGCCCGAGCAGAAGTCGGCCTGAGCCGACCGCTTCCGTCGGGGTGAGCGCACGCTCGCCCCGACCAGTGCTGTCCGGTGGTGGGCGCCGCCCACCGCGACCACGGCCCGCGAGCACAGGGACACACCACCACGATGCGAATCCCGTTCGATCCTCGGCGCAGCAGGCGCAGGACGAATCCCGACGGCACCATGTCGTTGGTCGAACATCTGCAGGAGCTGCGCAGCAGGCTGCTGAAATCGATCGCGGCCGTGCTGATCACCTCGGTGCTCGGCTTCCTGTGGTACGCGCACTCGGTGTGGGTGCTGCCCAGCCTCGGTGAGATGCTCACCGGTCCGTACTGCTCGCTGCCGCCGAAGACCCGCGCGGCACTGACCCCCGACGGCACCTGCCGCCTGCTCGCCACCGCCCCCTTCGAGCAGTTCATGCTGCGCATGAAGGTGGGCTTCACCGCGGGTGTGGTGCTGGCCGCGCCCATCTGGCTCTATCAGCTGTGGGCGTTCATCACCCCCGGCCTGTACGCCAAGGAACGCCGGTACGCGATCAGCTTCGTCAGCGTGGGCTCGGTGCTGTTCGTCAGCGGCGCGGTACTGGCCTACGTGGTGGTGGCCAACGCGTTGAGCTTCCTGCTCTCCATCGGCGACAACGCCCAGATCACCGCGCTCAGCGGCTCGCAGTACTTTTCCTTCATCATCCAGCTGCTGATCATCTTCGGCGTCAGTTTCGAGACGCCGTTGCTGGTCGTCGGGTTGAACGCGGTCGGCGTGCTGCCCTACGAGAAGCTCAAGGCCTGGCGTCGCGGCATCATCTTCGGCCTGTTCGTCTTCGCCGCGGTCGTCACTCCGCAGGACCCGTTCTCGATGCTCGCGCTGGCCTGCGCGCTGACCGTGCTGTTCGAGTTCGCGGTGCAGATCGCCCGGATCAACGACCGCCGCCGCGCCAGGCGCGAGGCTGCCGCGGCGTTGCGCGACGACGAGGCCTCCGAGATCGACGCCCCCGAACCGGTGGCGCCCGCGCCGCCGCATTCGGCGGCCCATCCCGACCTCCCGGCCCACTCCACTCGCTCACCCGGGGATTTCTCCGACACCCTCTGACACCGCCCCTCTGACACCGACCCCCTGACACCACCGGTGCGGTACGCGCCGGTACCCGGCGCACGGTCTCCTGGCCACCCGAACCGCTCGGGAGGGCGACACGCCGAGACTTAGGTTTGACTCACCTAAGTACTGCGGTTTACTGTTGCTGACGCTGTGCTCGCGGCGAAAGCCCGTCGCGCGCAACGGCGGGGAGGCGTGGACGTCTCGCGCACATCCGGTCGAGGCCGGATCTCCCCCCTGGTCAGAGTGAGAAGGGTGTCATGTCCAAAATTCTCGAGGTCGTCGTCGGCGGCGTCTTCGCCGCATTGCTCGCACTGGGTCTGGCCTCGCCCGCTTCGGCCGACGTCTCGATCCGCAACTCCTCGGTGAACGACCTCTACGTGAGCTCCGATTCCCCGGGCCTGGATCAGATCGAGCGTCAGTTCGCGGCCTTCTGGAACCCGAACATCGGCATCGATCCCAAGATCGAGGTCAGCTACAACGGCCCCGGCGCCCGTGCCGCGCTCGAGCAGGTCATGCAGAACAGCCGCACCATGGACTTCTTCTCCATCCAGGGTCGCGCCATCGGTCCGGTGAACATCTCCGGCAACCACATGTCGGTCGCGGTGCAGGGCCTGATGGCCGGTGTCCCGGCCACCAACACCACCTACCACTGGATCCGCGAGGGCGGCCTGTGGAAGTTCGACTGGAAGTCGATCTGCCAGGAGATGCAGTGCGCCGGTAACCCGAGCTTCGGTTACTGACGAACAGATGCCGTAGGTGGAGCGATCCCCGGACTCCGGGGGTCGCTCCACTGCTGCGAGGGGTGTGGAGAGGTACGGACCCAGCGAATGATCGAAGTCACGAGCGTTTCCAAGAGCTTCGGCGCCAAGACCGCGGTGCGGTCGGTCGACTTCCGGGCCGAGGACGGCGCGATCACCTATCTGCTCGGGCCCAACGGGGCGGGCAAGACCACGCTCATGCGCATGATCGCCGGTCTGATCACCCCGGATGCCGGGACGATCACCATCAACGGCTCGCCGCTGCGCGAGCTGAAGAACGTCATCGGCGAGGTCGGGTTCAGCCTCGGCGCCTTCTCGCGCGATCCCAAGCACACCGCCGAACAGCATCTGCGCTGGCAGGCCCGCCTCGGCGGCCTCCCCGACAGCACCGTCGCCCCGGTCCTCGAACGGGTCGGCCTGGGAAGTGTGGCCGAGCGGCCGGTCGGCAAGTTCTCCTACGGCATGCTCCAGCGCCTCGGCATCGCCTCGGCGTTGCTCGGCGATCCGCGCACCGTCATCCTCGACGAGCCCGCCAACGGCCTGGACGTCGAGGGCACGCTGTGGCTGCGTGAGCTGCTCACCGGCCTCGCCGCCGACGGCAAGTGCGTCATGGTGGCCTCCCACGACCTGACCGAGGTGGAGATCACCGCCACCCGGATCACCATCATGGGCCGCGGCGAGGTGCTCTCCGACGCCACCCGCGAGGAGACCCTGGCGCATGGCAGCGGCCCGCGCCTGCTGGAGTCGGCCTATCTCGAGATCACCAGGAACAGCGTCGAATACGCCGCGAAGGGGGGAGCGCGGTGAGCACCGCGACGTATCTGATCAGGTCGGTGCGCAGCGAATGCGCGAAGCTGTCCTGGCGCAATGCCCTGTGGTACACGATCGTGCCCGCCGCCGTGCTGATCCCGGTGCTGCTGAACTACGGCATCGCGATGGCCGCGCAGAGCAACAAGATCGACGGGTCCGGCGGCATGGACACGAACAACGCCGCCTACTGGATCATCGTCTTCTCCACCTTCATCCTGATGGCGGGCGGGGTGTCCTCGCTGTGCTCGGAGTTCAAGGACACCACCCTGCAGATCGTGTTCGGCATCCAGCCGCGGCGCTGGCTGCTGCCGGTCGCCAAGCTCATCGTGTTCGGCGCGATCGGCGCGTTCACCGCCTGGGCCACCACCTTCGTCATCCTGTGGGGCTTCCCGCGTCTGCTGCCCGACATCTGGGGCCGGGTCGACCTGTTCTCCGCCGAGGGCCTGCGCCTGTGGTTCGGCATCCCGCTGTTGACGGTGCTGGTCTCCGCGCTCGGACTCGGCCTCGCCGCGCTGGTGCCCAAGCCGGGCTTCGTGGTGATGATCGTGCTGCTGTGGAAGTTCGGCGTCGAGGTCTTCGTCAATTTCATCCCCGGCGATGTCGGCATGACCGTGCAGCGGCTGATGCCGTTCAAGAACGGGGAACTCGGCGTCGGCCAGCTGGCGACCTTCGACAGCATGTTCGGCGGCGAGAACGGCTCGTTGCTGTACTTCGGCGTGCTGTGCGTCGTGTTCTTCGTGGCGGGTGTGCTTCGCCTGTCGCTGACGGACCTGAAGAACGACAACTGACCCGCGGCACGCCGGATGGTGCGTACCGATTCGGCGGCGTGGCGGTCCGCAACTCCTGAGTTTGTGTAGGCTAACCGAAGTCGCACGCGAGAGGACATGGCTGAATGGCTCGCAGAGGATTCACCGGGGCGATGCTCCGCGCGTACGGAATCCAGTACCACACCGCCACGGTCGTCGGCTCCGAGCAGACGACCCCGCGGATGCGCCGGATCTGGCTGACCGCGCCGACGCTGTTCGCCGAGATCGACATCGAACCGACCGCCTGGCTGCGCATCTGGTTCCCGGCCGCCGACGGTTCGGACAAGGAATTCCAGCGCGGTTACACCATCGCCGAAGTCGACGAGGCGACCGGCAATTTCGCCGTCGACTTCGTGCTGCACGAGCCGGCGGGCCCGGCTTCGGCGTGGGCGCAGCGGGTGCGGCCGGGCGAGGAGATCGAGGTCGCCTCCTTCGGCTCGCGCGGTTTCGCCATCCCCGAGGATCTGCCCGCCGGTTACCTGCTCATCGGTGATCCGGCCTCGCTGCCCGCTATCAACTCCATCCTGCGCGCGCTCCCGAAACACGTCTCGGTCGAGGTGTACCTGGAACTGCACCACGACGACGACCGGCTCATCCCGATCGCCGAACACCCGCTGGCGCGCGTGCACTGGGTGCGCCGCACCTCCGACCAGGCCATGGCCGCCGCGCTGGAGACCAGGGACTGGTCGAACTGGTACTGCTGGGCCGGCCCGGAGTCCAAGGCGCTCAAGCACATCCGCACCCGCGTCAAGGACGACTTCGGCTTCCCCAAGTCGGAGTTCTATCAGCAGGCCTACTGGGCCATCGGCCGCGCCATGGGCAAGGAGCGCGACGGCGCCGAGGTCGAGCAGACCAGGCAGGTCGAGGAGGCCGGGCAGGTCGAGGAGGCCGGGCGGGAGGCCGCCGAGGCCGCGGCCGCCGTCGAGGTGATCGAGCCCGCCGCCGCACCCGCCGCCGCGACCGTCGCGCCCACCAGGGGCAATTGGCGTTCGCAGGCGGGCAGCAAGCTCTTCGCCGAGCTGAAGCCCAAGTTCTGGGTCGCCGGCGTGCTCCAGGTGCTGCTGACGCTGCTGCAACTCGCGCCCTACGTGCTGCTGGTGGAGCTGGCCCGGCATCTGGTGCGGGGCAGCGACACCGGCACCCTGTGGGCGCTCGGCGGCTGGGCGGTCGGTCTGCTCGCGCTCGGCGCGGTGCTGGAGGCGGCGCTGCAACTGTGGCTGCACACCGTCGATGCCCGGTTCAGCCGCGATCTGCGCAGCAGGCTGCTGAGCAAGCTGGCGCGCGTGCCGCTCGGCTGGTTCACCACCCGCACCTCGGGCCAGATCGACAAGCTGATCAGCAAGGACACCCTGTCGCTGCACTACCTGGTGACGCACGCGGTCACCGACGCGGTGGCCGCGGTGGTGGCCCCGATCGCGGTGCTGGTCTACCTGATCTGGGTGGACTGGCGGATGGGTCTGCTGCTGCTGGTGCCGATCCTGGCCTACATCATCACGATGATGACCATGATGGCTACCTCGGGGCCGAAGACCATGCAGTCGCAGCGCTGGGCCGAGCGGATGAACGGCGAGGCCACCTCCTACATGGACGGCCAGCCAGTGATCCGGGTGTTCGGCGGTTCGGCCGCCTCGCCGTTCCGGCGCAGCCTCGACGAGTACATCGCCTTCCTCGACGGCTGGCAGCGGCCGTTCGTCGGCAAGAAGGCCACCATGGACCTGATCACCCGGCCGATCACCTTCCTGTGGCTGATCCTGGTCGTGGGCACCGCCCTGGTGGCGGGCGGCTCGCTGGACGCGGTCGCCCTGTTGCCGTTGCTGGTCCTAGGCCCCACTTTCGGCTCGCGCCTGCTCGGCATCGGCTACGGCTTCATGGGCCTGCGCGAGGGCAGGCCGGCCGCGCAGAACATCCAGGCGGCGCTGGACGAGAACGAATTGGACGTGCGAACCGGCGGCACCCGCTTCGAGGCGGCCGACGGGCACGTGGAATTCGACGCCGTGACCTTCGGCTACCGCGTGGAAGCGCCGGTGGTGCGGGAGGTCTCGCTCACCCTGGAGCCCGGCACGGTCACCGCGCTGGTCGGTCCCTCCGGCGCGGGCAAGTCCACGCTGGCCGCGCTGCTGGCGCGCTTCCACGACCTGCAGTCCGGTGCGATCCGCATCGGCGGCCGTGACATCACCACCTTCACCCAGGACGAGCTGTACGCGAAGGTCGGTTTCGTCTTCCAGGACACCCAGCTCGTGCACGGCACCGTGCGCGAGAACATCGCCCTGGCCGTTCCCGACGCCTCCGAGGAGGCGATCGTGCGGGCCGCGAAGGACGCTCAGCTGCACGAGCGCATCCTGCGGCTGCCGCGGGGCTACGACACCGTGCTCGGCGCCGACGTCACCCTCTCCGGCGGTGAGCGTCAGCGGCTGACCATCGCCCGCGCCCTGCTCGCCGACACCCCGGTGCTGATCCTGGACGAGGCCACCGCCTTCGCCGACCCGGAGTCGGAGTTCCTGGTGCAGCGGGCCATCGACCGCCTGACCACGGGACGCACCGTGCTGGTCATCGCGCACCGGCTGCGCACCGTCACCGGCGCCGACCGCATCGTCGTGCTCGAGGACGGCAGGATCACCCAGACCGGAAGCCACGACGAACTGCTCGCCGCCGACGGGCGCTACCGCCGGCTGTGGGAGGCGAGCACGCGGCAGTCGGCCGGTGTCGTGGCGGGTGCGCTTTCGAAGGAGAACGTCTGATGTTCCGTACCGTGATCGGCCTGCTGCCCGCCGAACAGCGTGGCCGCGTGGCGGGCTATCTCGCGCTCAATGTCGTGTCCACCCTGGTGCGGGCCGTGGCCGTCGTGCTGGTGGTGCCGCTGGTGGCCGAGCTGTTCGGCGACGACCCCGGCGCGGCCTGGCGCTGGGTCGGCCTGCTCACCCTCGCCGTCGCGGTCGGCTGGGTGGTCGACTCCATCGGCTATCGGATCGGTTTCGACCTGGGCTTCGGCATCCTCGACAACGCCCAGCGCTCGGTGGCCGCGCAGGTGGCGCGGATTCCGTTGCGCTGGTTCACCGAGGAGAACTCGACCACCGCGCGGCGCGCCATCGCAAGCACCGGCCCCGATCTGGTCGGCCTGGTCGGCTACCTGCTCACCCCGCTCATCCAGGGCATCCTGCTGCCGATCGCCATCGCGATCGCGCTGGTGCCGATCGCCTGGCAGCTCGGTCTGGTCGCCTTGCTCGCGGTCCCGCTGCTGCTGGGCTCGCTGTGGGGCGCCAACCGCATCAGCAGGCAGGCCGACAGGGTTGCCGCCGACGCGAACAGCGCGCTGACCGCCCGCATCATCGAATTCGCCCGCACCCAGGCCGCCTTGCGCGCCGCCCGGCGCGTGGAGCCCGCCACCAGTCAGGCCGGTGCGGCGCTGGCCGCCCAGCACGGCGCGACCCTGCGCCTGCTGCTGCTTAGCATTCCCGGGCAGCTGCTGTTCACCGTGGCCGCCCAGATCGCGCTGCTGGCCATGGCGGGCACCACCGCCTGGCTGGCGGTGGAGGGGACCATCGGCATCCCCGAGGCGATCGCGCTGATCGTGGTGGTGGTGCGTTTCGTCGAGCCGTTCAATTCGATTCGCGATCTGGCGCCCGCGATGGAGACCAGCCGCTCCGCCCTCGCCGATATCCGCACCGTCATCGACACGCCCGGCCCGGAATCCGGCGGCAGGACCGCCGAGGTCGCCGAGTCGGCCGCCGCGGTCGAATTGCGTTCGGTCCGTTTCGGCTACCGCGAGGACGGCGACGAGCCCGTGCTCGACGGGTTGGACATCGAGTTCAGGGCGGGGGAGGTCACCGCGATCGTCGGCCCGTCCGGCGCGGGCAAGAGCACGGTGCTGTCCCTGGTGGCCGGGCTGGAGCAGCCGAACGCGGGCAGTGTGCGGGTCGGCGGCGTGGATCTGGGCGAACTGGACGCCGCGCACCGTGCCGCGGTGAGCAGCGTGGTGTTCCAGCAGCCCTACCTGTTCGCCGGGACCATCAAGGAGAACGTGCTCTCCGGCAACCCGGAGGCCACCGAGGAGCAGCTGGCCGAGGCGCTGCGCCTGGCCAGGGTGGACGAGTTCGCCGAGCGCCTGCCCGATGGCCTGGACACCGTGGTCGGCGAAGCGGGCACCGCCCTGTCGGGCGGTGAGCGCCAGCGGGTCTCGATCGCCCGCGCGCTGCTCAAGCCGTCCTCGGTGCTGCTGGTCGACGAGGGCACCAGTGCCCTGGACGCGGAGAACGAGGCCGCGGTGGTCACCGCCATCGGTGCCGACCCGCGCGGGCGCACCCGGATCGTGGTGACGCACCGGCTGTCGACCATCGCGGGCGCGGATCGCGTGCTGTTCCTGGACGGCGGCCGGGTGGTGGAGGACGGCACCGTCTCGGAGCTGCTCGACGCGGGCGGGCGGTTCGCCGAGTTCTGGCGACACCAGCACGACGCGGCAGACTGGCGCATCACCGCCGACGCGGTGCCCGCGGGCCGGAGCTGAGACGGAGTCCCGGAGGCAGTCGCGGCGCCGCCGGGCCGGGCCTCGACGAACGCGACGCCAGCGAACGCGGAAAGGGGGGCGCGCAAAAATAAGGACGAAGCGAAAA
>NZ_JARWRU010000896.1 GCF_029867845.1 Nocardia farcinica
GGCCTACCCCGACGACCCGTTTGCTTGACGCACCTTACTACGGAGTAGTGCGCAACACACCACCGACATGTGACCGCAGTCATAGATCGCTGTCACGCGTGCGAAAAGACTGGGACCGGCCACAGCGACACGCTCGGTTTATGCCCTTGAAACTACAATTTCATTGGAACAGGTTGCACCCCCGCCCCCGTCATCAGGACGCGAAATATGCCCTTCCCGGAATTGCTGGGAATTTAATCATCTAAAATCTTCCCGGTATCCGAATGTAGTGGACTCGGGGGACGATGGACGCGCACCGCCGATTCGACGCGCCGGGTCGGCCGCTTCGATACCGAACGGCTATTGATGCCGACTTGCTATGACACGCCGGGTGAGCGGGCCGTACGCGGCCCTCGCCCGGCGAGACGCGACCGAGACCGAATACTGACACGATGAATGCGACAGATTGATATCGTGCGGGCTTCCGACATCTGGAGGGACATGTTCAGCAAACTCGCCAAGGCGGCCAACGCCGTCCTCGCCGTCGCCCTCGGCGCGGCGCTGCTCGGGACAGGCGCGGGGGCCGCGGCGGCGGACCCGGCCGCACCGGTGATCGGTGGCGGTTCGGGAATCATCGTCGACGCAATGTACGAATGCACCGTCACCACCGTCGGCTACGACGGCGCGGGCAGGCTGGTGGGCCTGACGGCGGGCCATTGCGGCGACCCGGGTGCGCGGGTGTACGCCGAGACCGACCCCGGCGCGGGCGTGATCGGCACCTTCGTGCACTCCGATCCCACCCTCGACTACGCGGTGATCCAGTTCCGGCAGGGCGCCATCACCCCGGTCAACCGGATCGGCGGGGTGACCATCACCGGCATCGGAGCGCCCGCCCAGTTCCCGATGATCGTCTGCAAGGAAGGCCGCACCACCGGCAACACCTGCGGCCTGGCCTACGGCGACATCTTCGGCAGCAACATGGAGACCTGGGCCCAGATGTGCGTCGTCGAGGGCGATTCCGGCGCACCCGTGGTGGTCGGCACGACCCTGGTCGGCATGGTGAACGCCTACCTGGCCATCGCCTGCTTCGGTCCCGAGGTCGGCACCAACATGACCACGATCATGGACGACATCAACCGGCGCGGCGGCATCGGCGCGGGCTTCCGGCCCATCTGATCCCGCCTGCCACGCGAAGAAGGGGGGGGGGCCCACCCGCCGCGGCCAGCGCCGGGAGCCCCCCCCCCCCCCCCGCCCGCACAGCCCCCACCCGGCGGGCCCCCCCCCCACAACGGGGGACCCCCCCCCCACG
>NZ_JARWRU010000897.1 GCF_029867845.1 Nocardia farcinica
CGGGGGGGGGGGGGGGTGCCCCCCCGGGGCCGGGCCCGCCGCGCCGCCGGCCCCGCGACCGCCCGTGCCGAGGTGCGGGCCCCCCCTCGCGCCCGCGTGGGCGAGCAGGCGCGGGTGTTCCCCGACCGGACGGCGCGTGCGTGGCCGCGTGGCCGCGTGCCGACCGGCGTGGGCGCGGCGGACCTCGGGGTCACCTCGGGCTCTCATCGCGGAGACCGGCGGCGGACCCGGTGGTCGTGCCGGGGACCGTGTGCGGAGCCGGGCGCAGCAGACTCCTGACCGCCCGTTCGAGCTCGTCCGCGACGAGCGGGACCGCCCGGGTGGCGGGCCGCGGCGCATCGATCGGGTCGGCTCGGGCCGCCGGGGGCGGGAAACAGGCGTCCACCAGCAGTAGAGCCGTCGACAGGAGGGCCAGGACGAGGGGGAGGTGGCGGCGGGAGAACATGCGTCGAGCCTGCTGCGGAGGGCGGTCACGCGGTAGCCCCGAACCAGCGATTGGGGACAACTCCCGGCCTGTGGACGGACCCGATTCGTTTCTCCGGCCCGGAAGATCGTAGACTGATCGAGCGGTTCGTGCTCGGCATGAACCGACTTCGCGCGCCACCCGTGCTTGTTCGTCACCGGCGTCGTTCGTGAATCCGAGCCACCACCTTCGTGTCCTCGTTTCGCGTGACGTCCGCGGGCAGGGTTTCGCCGGCTGGTCCCCCCGGATGTCCGGGTGGGTTGACGGTGATTCGGCGGCGCCAGGGCAGACGGTCACCGATCGCCTGCGTCAACCGGCACACGAAAGAGGGATACGAGAGCCATGGCTGTCGTAACAATGAAGCAGCTGCTCGACAGCGGCGCGCACTTCGGTCACCAGACCCGTCGCTGGAACCCGAAGATGAAGCGGTTCATCTTCACCGACCGCAACGGCATCTACATCATCGACCTGCAGCAGACGCTGACCTACATCGACAAGGCCTACGAGTTCGTCAAGGAGACCGTCGCCCACGGCGGCACCGTCCTGTTCGTCGGCACCAAGAAGCAGGCCCAGGAGTCCATCGCGGCCGAGGCCACCCGCGTCGGCATGCCCTACGTGAACCAGCGCTGGCTGGGCGGCATGCTCACCAACTTCTCCACCGTGCACAAGCGTCTGCAGCGCCTCAAGGAGCTCGAGGCCATGGAGCAGACCGGTGGCTTCGAGGGTCGCACCAAGAAGGAAATCCTCATGCTCACGCGTGAGATGAACAAGCTGGAGCGCACCCTCGGCGGTATCCGCGACATGCAGAAGGTGCCCTCGGCCATCTGGGTCGTCGACACCAACAAGGAGCACATCGCCGTCGGCGAGGCGCGCAAGCTGAACATCCCGGTCATCGCGATCCTGGACACCAACTGCGATCCCGACCTGGTCGACTACCCGATCCCGGGTAACGACGACGCCATCCGTTCCGCCGCGCTGCTGACCAAGGTCGTCGCCTCCGCGGTGGCCGAGGGCGTGCAGGCCCGCGCGGGTCTGGCCTCCGGCGACGCCAAGCCCGAGGCGGGCGCGGGCGAGCCGCTGGCCGAGTGGGAGCAGGAGCTGCTGGCCCAGGCGAGCCCGGCCGCCGAGAACGCCGAGGCCGCCCCGGCCGAGGCCGCTGCGGCCGAGGAGGCCCCTGCGGCGCAGAGCCCGGCCGACTTCTGAGTCGACCGGCACTGCCAGCGCACCTTGCCGACCCTTCTGCCACAGGAGCGGTCGGCAAGGTGGTTTTCCCACCCAGAACCACACTCACGACAACCAACGAGGAGGCTCGCCACCGATGGCGAACTACACCGCTGCCGACGTGAAGCGGCTCCGTGAGCTCACCGGCTCCGGAATGATGGATTGTAAGAACGCGCTGGTCGAGACCGAGGGCGATTTCGACAAGGCCGTCGAGCTGCTGCGCATCAAGGGCGCCAAGGACGTGGGCAAGCGCGCCGAGCGCACCACCGCCGAGGGCCTGGTCGTGGCCAAGGACGGCGTGATGGTCGAGATCAACTCCGAGACCGACTTCGTCGCCAAGAACGACGAGTTCCAGGCGCTCGCGGACAAGATCGTCACCGCGGCCGCCGCCGCCAAGCCCGCCGACCTGGACGCGCTGAAGGCCCTGGACCTGGGCGACGGCCGCACCGCCGATGTGGCCCTGCAGGAGCTGGCCGCCAAGATCGGCGAGAAGCTCGAGCTGCGCCGCGTGATCTCGCTGGACGGCCCGGTCGCCACCTACCTGCACAAGCGTGCCTCGGACCTGCCGCCCGCCGTCGGCGTGCTGGTCGAGTACCAAGGTGAGGGCGAGGCCGCCGCCGAGGCCGCGCGTGGCGCCGCCATGCAGGTCGCCGCGCTCAAGGCCAAGTACGTGACCCGCGACGAGGTCCCGGCCGACATCGTGGACAACGAGCGCCGCATCGCCGAGCAGACCGCTCGCGAGGAGGGCAAGCCCGAGGCCGCGCTGCCCAAGATCACCGAGGGCCGCGTGAACGGCTTCTTCAAGGACGTCGTCCTGCTGGAGCAGCCGTCGGTCACCGACAACAAGAAGACCGTCAAGCAGCTGCTGGACGAGGCCGGTGTCACCGTCACCCGCTTCGCCCGCTTCGAGGTCGGCCAGGCCTGACCCGCAGCACCGACACGGCCCCCCGCGCGCGTAATGTCC
>NZ_JARWRU010000898.1 GCF_029867845.1 Nocardia farcinica
CGTCCGACCTGCCCGGGCGGGCGGCGGCCCTCGGCGTGGTAGAGGATGGTCGGCGTGGAAGCCGCCCGAGCACAAGAGTCGTTCTCCTTCACCGTCAAGACCCGTCTGGACGGCGGGCGCGCCGGACGCACCGGTGTCATCGACACCCCGCACGGGCAGATCGCCACGCCCGCCTTCGTGCCCGTCGGCACCAAGGCGACGGTCAAGTCGGTGCTGCCGGAAACCATGCGCTAGCACGGCGCGCAGGCGTTGCTGGCCAACGCCTACCACCTGTATCTCCAGCCGGGGCCCGACATCGTGGACGAGGCGGGCGGGCTCGGCCGGTTCATGAACTGGCCGGGGCCCACCTTCACCGACAGCGGCGGCTTCCAGGTGATGTCGCTGGGCGTCGGGTTCAAGAAGGTGCTGGCCATGGAGGCGGTCGGCGTCGCGAACGACGACGTGATCGCCAAGGGCAAGGAGCGCCTGGCCACCGTGGACGACGACGGCGTGACCTTCCGCAGCCATCTCGACGGCTCGAAGCACCGGTTCACCCCCGAGGTGTCGATGGGCATCCAGCATCAGCTCGGCGCCGACATCATGTTCGCCTTCGACGAGCTGACCACCCTGCTCAACACCCGTGGCTACCAGGAGAAATCGCTGCGACGCACGCACGAGTGGGCGCAGCGCTGCATCGACGAGCACGAGCGGCTGACCGCGGCGCGCAGTCATCGCCCGTACCAGGCGCTGTTCGCGGTGATCCAGGGCGCGCAGTACGAGGACCTGCGCCGCAAGGCCTGCCGCGATCTGGAGGCCATCCGCGGCGCCGAGGGCGGCGAGTTCGACGGCTACGGCATCGGCGGCGCGCTGGAGAAGCACAATCTCGGCGCCATCGTCGGCTGGTGCTGCCAGGAGCTGCCCGAGCACAAGCCGCGCCACATGCTGGGCATCAGCGAGCCGGAGGACATGTTCGCCGCCATCGAGAACGGCGCGGACACCTTCGACTGCGTCAATCCCTCCCGGGTGGCGCGCAATGCCGCGATCTACCGCGAGGACGGCCGGTTCAACATCAACACCAGCCGCTTCCGCCGCGACTTCACCCCGATCGACGACGAGTGCGACTGCTACACCTGCGGGCACTACACCCGCGCCTACATCCACCACCTGTTCAAGGCCAAGGAGATGCTGGCCGCCACGCTGTGCACGATCCACAACGAGCGCTTCACCATCCGCATGGTGGACCGGATCAGGGACAGCATCGACGGCGGTTACTTCGACGCGTTCAAGGAGGAGTCGCTGGCGAAGTGGCGGGGCGGGCGCTGACCCGCCCCGCGAGCCGGGGGTGCGAGCGGCTCAGGCGTGCAGGGGGTCGGCGGTGACGGGCGCGTAGTTCGGTTCGCGCTGTTTGAGGATCGCGATCACGCGATAGGTCACCGGCATGAACACGATCTCGCACAGCGTCTTCCACAGGAAGCCGACGATCACGAAGTTCACGAACTGCCCCGCGGTCTCGATGCCGATCGCGCCCGCGGCGATGGAGCAGAAGATCAGGGTGTCGGCGAGTTCACCGACCACGGTGGAGCCGATCAGCCGCGCCCACAGGTGTTTTTCCTTGGTGCGTTCCTTGATGAGCACCAGCACCGCGGAATTGAGCAGCTGGCCCACCAGATAGCCCGCGAGCCCGGCCAGCACCAGGCGCGGCACCGGGGCGATGACGCTGCGCAGCGCGCCCTGGTTGTCGTAGAAGCCCGCGGCGGGCAGCGCCAGCACCACCGCGAAGCACAGCACGGTCAGCACCAGCGCGGCGAACCCGCAGTAGATGGCGCGGCGGGTGGCGCGAAAGCCGTAGACCTCGCTGAGCACGTCGCCGAGGATGTAGGCCAGCGGGAAGAGGAAGAAGGCGCCGTCGGTGACGATCGGCAGGATCTGCAACGGGCCGAGCGAGAGCGATCGGTCGCCGAAGAACTCGACGCCCTTGGTGGCGCAGATGTTGGAGATGACGAGCGTCGCGGTGAAGAGCGCGACGATCTGGGGGTAGTAGCCCCGCGCCACCTGCGCGTATGCCGCATGAACGGGCGCGGGGCGTCCAGACCCGTCGGGCCGGGGCAGCTGCTGGGAATCCTGTTCGGAATGACTCACGCGGACCATCCTCGCAGGTGTGGAATACGCTGTATCCATGACGAATCCCGGCGATTCCGACGAATGGTGGAAACAGTACAGCGGTGAAGGCGTTTCGCCGGATTCGGGCGGCTCGACGCCGCAGTACCCGCAGCAGCCACCGGCCTACGGTGCCCAGCCCTCGGCGCAGCCGCCGCAGGGGCAGTACCCGCCGTCGGGCCCGTCGCTGTACAAGTCGTCGGATTCGTCGGCTCCGTCCTATCCGCAGCAGTCCCAGCCCAGTTATCCCCAGCAACCGCAGCCGGGCTACGGCCAGCAGCCGGGCTACCCGCAGCAGCCGGGCTACGGCCAGTCCTACCCGCAGGGTTACCCCCAGGGCGGCGGCTACCAGCCCTACGGCGTCCAGCCGTCGAACGGGATCAACGGCTGGGCGCTGGCCTCGCTCATCACCTCGCTGGTCGGCCTGGTCACCTGCTGCACGGTGATCCTGCCCGCGACGGGCCTCGTCTTCGGTCTGGTCGCCCTGAACCAGATGAAGTCCACCGGCGACGAGAACGGCAAGGGCATGGCGCAGGCGGGCCTGTGGATCGGCGTGGCCGGTGTCGCGTTCAACCTGCTGTACTGGGGCCTGGCCTTCGCTGGGGCCATCTCGTCGAGCTTCACGACCTACTGATCGCGCCGTCCGGCGGATGCCCGACGGCCGTCACACACGAAACCTGATCACACACGAAAAAGGCGCTCCCGCAGCGGGTGCGCCTTTTTAGTGTGGGCCGGGAGCCCGGATCAGGCCTTGACGACCTGGGTGCCGCCGGCGAACTTGTCGTGCCAGCCCTGCTTGTTCGGGTCCTGCTCGATGGTGATCGCGATGTAGATCACCAGGCCGATGGAGATCAGCCAGCCGAGGCAGGGGATCAGGCTGGCGGCGTAGAACAGATTGCGCTTGAAGGAGGTGGCCGGGTCGAGGGCCGCCGCGCCGCCGGGCGCGACCACGCGCAGCCCGAGCAGCTTCTTACCGAGCGTCTGCCCGTTCTGGGAGACCTCCATGCCCACGAAGTAGCCGATGACCGCGGCGGTGGAGATGATGCCCGACAGGGTCTGGCCGATGAAGCTGTTCGGCATGACGAACGCCAGCACGATCGCGACCGGGATGCCGACGATCAGGTTGTCGATGATGCGGGCGGCCAGGCGCGGCCACAGCTCACCGGGGACGACGCCGAACTGGCCGTAGGGCTGCTGACCGTACTGCTGCTGACCGTAGTCGGGCTGGCCGTAGGGCTGCTGCTGACCATAGGGCTGCTGACCGTACTGGGGCTGCTGACCGTACTGCGGCTGGCCGTACTGCGGCTCACCGTAGGGCTGCTGACCATAGGGCTGCTGACCGTAGGGCTGCCCGCCCTGGGGATTCTGGTTGGGGTCGTACCCACCGCTCGTCATCGCTACGTCCTAGTCGTCGATCGGGTGAACCGTAGTCCGGTCATTTCGTACGTTACGGACTCTCGCAGCACCGTAACAACCCATCGTCGGTGAAGATCGAGGGTTTGCGGGGAAGGATAGCCGGATCGAAACGCGCCAGGGTGTCCGCCGCGCTGGCCGGCGGGAAGCCCAGCGAGGCGATCAACCGGGCCGTGACCTCCTCCGCCGAGACGCCGAGGCGCAGCTGATCGGCCAGCGTCACCGAGCCGTCGCGCTTGGCCAGCCGCTGTCCGTGCTCGTTGAGCACCAGCGGCACGTGCGCGTAGCGCGGCGCCGGAAGGCCGAGCAGGCGCGCCAGATACGCCTGGCGCGGGGTGGAGGGCAGCAGGTCGTCGCCGCGCACCACCTGGTCGATGCCCTGTTCGGCGTCGTCGACCACCACGGCCAGGTTGTAGGCGGGCACGCCGTCGGCCCGGCGCAGCACCACGTCGTCGACCTGGCCGGTGTAGCGGCCGTGCAGTTCGTCGTCGATGGTGAACTCGTGTACCCGCGCGCGCAACCGCAGTGCGGGCGAACGGCCTTCGGCGCGCCGGGCCGCCCGCTGGGCCTCGGTGAGATCGCGGCAGGTGCCCGGGTAGGCGCCCATCGGGCCGTGTGGCGCGCTGGCCGCCTGCTGGATCTCCCGCCGCGTGCAGAAGCACTCGTAGGTGCGACCCTGTTCGCTCAGCCGGTCGATCGCGGCCTGGTAGCGCGCGATCCGCTCCGACTGGCACACCACCGGGCCGTCCCAGTCCAGGCCGATGGCGGCCAGATCGGCGAGCTGGCGCTCCCGTGCGCCGGGACGCACCCGGTCCAGATCCTCCACGCGCAGCAGGAAGCGCCGCCCGGTGGACCGGGCGAAAAGCCAGGCCAGCAGGGCGGTGCGCAGATTGCCCAGGTGCAGATCGCCGGACGGGCTCGGCGCGTAGCGGCCCGCGCCCGCGGATTCAGATGTCGGCACGCCAGTCATGGTAGGGGCGGGGTTCGCCGCAGTGCGGTCACCAGGTCGGCGTCGGTCAGCGGCTCGCCGCGTTCCAGCGCCGCCAGCAGCCGCCGCGCGTGCGCGATGATGCCGGGGCCGTCGATCCCGTGGGGCAGGTCCGTCGCGGGTGCGTCCTCGGGCGGCCCCGCTGTGATCCGCTCCGCATCCCCTGGCGATCTGTCCGCGGCGGGGGAGTCCGCCGAGCTATTTCCTCGCTGATGGCTCTCCAGCCGTCCGATCGCGCGGGTGAGCAGGGTGCGAGCGCCCTTCGGATTGCCGCGCTGGATGTGTGTGATACCCACCGCGTATTGCGCGAGACCCTGCCACAGCATCTTTTCAGCGAACGGCCCGTTCTTCCATGCCGCTTCCAAAACCTCGTGTGCGTTGAACGCAAGACCGTCGTTCAAAAGTTGCTGGGCGAAGGTCAAGGTTTGCTGGGGCGGCAGATTCAGGTCGTCTGGAATTCGTGGAACGCCGACGCTTCCGATCGGAAGCGGCCGGCCGAGGCGGTCGCGGGGTCGGGGATTTAGTGCGCGACCTGCCGCGTAGCGGTGGCGGTAGCACAAAACCCACAATAAACCCCGCCCGCGCCGGAGGTGGCGTCGATGGCGATCAGGGCGTGCTCCGAGCCCGCGGGGCGCTGCACCGGGATGGACACGCCGGTGGAGGTCTCGTTGTGGGCCCAGCCGATGAGATCGGCGGCGGGATCGGCGACCGGCA
>NZ_JARWRU010000899.1 GCF_029867845.1 Nocardia farcinica
GCGCTCGCGACGGCGCCGGGTCAGGCGCGGGCGATCACCGCGACCGTGCGCGAGGGACACCGCCGCCGCACCGGCCTGCGGCAGGCGATCAGGCGACGGCCCGCTCGGCCAGCCAGGCCGGGAAATCGGTGAGATCGCTCAGCACGACATCGGCGCCGGCGGCTCGCAGCTCGTCGGCGTCGCACGGCCCGGTGGTCACACCGACGGCCAGTGCGTCCGCGCCCTTGGCGCCGTGCATGTCCCCGGCGTGATCGCCGACGAAGATGTGCGCGCCGTGCTCGCGCAGCGCCGAGGATTTGGCGCCCGCCCACAGGTCGCCGACCACCGCGTCCACCTGCCAGCCGAGATGCTCCATGTGCAGCCGCGCGAACGGCGTGTGCTTGCCGGTGACCACGAGCACCCGGCCGCCGTGCCCGACGACCGCGGCCAGGGCGGCCTCGGCGCCCGGCAGCGCGGGCATCTCGGCGACAACGGACGGATAGAACTCGCGGTAGCGGGCGACGAAGGCGGGCACGAGTTCGGCGTCCAGGCCCGCCTCGGCCAGCAGCATCGGCATCGGCGGGCCGAGCTTGTCCATGACATCGGCGCCGCGCACGGGCAGGTCGAATTCAGCGGCGACCACATCGACGGCCCTGGCCACCCCTGGCCTGGAGTCGATGAGTGTCATATCGAGGTCGAAACCGACGGTCAAGCGCACCACCCGACCCTAACCGTCGTGCCATCGCCTCGCCCGCCCCCGCCTCCCGGTCGCCGGAGTCGTCCGCGACACTGACCACATGCGTGTGGTCGTGGTGAACAGAGGCGAGATCGCGGTGAGGATCGTGCGGACCGCACGGGCACGGGGGTATCGGACGCTCGTCGTGCACACCGGCGCCGAACGCGAAGCGCCCCAGGTCCGGCTGGCCGACGAGGCCGTCGAACTGCCCGGCGAGGGTGTGCCCGCCTATCTGGACATCCCCTCGGTGGTGGCCGCAGCCACGCGCGCGGGACGGGGCGCGGTGGTCCACCCAGGCTACGGATTCCTCAGCGAGAACCCGGAATTCGCCCGCGCGTGTGCCGAGGCCGGGTTGGTGTTCGTCGGCCCCGATCCGGGGGTGCTGGCCACTTTCGGCGACAAGGTGGCCGCCCGCGCGGCCGCCGAGCGCGCCGGCCTGCCGGTGTTGCCCGGCACCGCCGTCGGGGCGGACCTCGACGCGGCGGCGGCGCTGCTTGCCACGCACCCGGACGGCGTGATGGTCAAGGCGGCGGCGGGCGGCGGTGGCCGTGGCCTGCGCGAAGTCAGGGTCGCGGACGAACTCGCCGCCGCCTGGGCGCAGTGCCGCGACGAGGCGCGTGCCGCCTTGGGCGGCCCCCGGGGGGGGGCCGGAGCGGGGGGGGCCCGGGGCCGGCCCCAGGGGGGACAGGGCGTGGCCGCCCGCCCCCCCCCCCCGCCGGGGGGGGGGGGGGGCAGGAGG
>NZ_JARWRU010000900.1 GCF_029867845.1 Nocardia farcinica
GGGGGCCGCTAACATCCACCCCCCCCGGGGGGCCCCCCCGGGGGGGGGGGGGGGGCACCCCACCCCCCCCCCCCCCGCGCGGGGCGCCGACCGCACCCTCGCCGACCTCACCGATGCCCTGGAACGCGCCCTGCTCGCCGATCTCGCCGACGCGGTGCCCGCCCTCATCGACCGGCTGGCCGAGGTCGCCGCCCTCGACCACGATGTCACCCACCTGCTGTCGGCCCTGCCCGGCCTGATCCGCACCGCCCGCTACGGCGACGTCCGTGGCACCGACACCGCCGCGCTGGCCGGGGTGGCCGACGGCCTGCTGGTGCGGGCCTGCGCGGGCCTGCCCGGTGCGGTCACCGGACTCGACACCGCGGCCGCCGAACAGTTGCGTGCGCTGCTCGACGCCACCCACCTGGCCGTCCACATCCGCGACGCCCCGGCGGCCACCGCCACCTGGATCGAGGCGCTCACCCGCCTGGCCGGCCGCGAGGACGTCCACGGCGCTCTGGTCGGCCGGGCCGTGCGGCTGCTCACCGACGCGGGCGTGCTGACCACCGGGGAAGCGGCGCTGCGGCTCTCGGCCGCCCTGTCGGTCGGCAGCGCCGCCGACCGCAAGGCCGCCTGGATCGACGGCTTCGTGGGCGGTCAGGGCCTGCTGCTGGTCCACGACCGCCCGCTGCTGCGCCTGATCGACCGCTGGCTGCGCGGGCTCGACGACGAGCAGTTCCGGCAGACCCTCCCCGTCCTGCGCCGCACCTTCGCCGGCTTCGAACCGGGCGAACGCCGCGCCATCGGCCGCGCCGTCCGCGATTGCGGCGCCGGCGCGGCCGCTCCCGCCATCACGACCACCACCCCGGCACTCGACGACCTTCGCGGCCGCCGCGCCGTGCACACCGTCGCCGCACTGCTCGGCATCCCAGGCAAGGAGCACCGTGCCGACCTCCCCTGAGGCCCCCGACCCGACCGACTCCGCACCCGCGCCCGATGCCGCCGTCCCCGGATCCGGTGATCGCCGACGCGAGGCCGCACCCGGCAGTCCTCCCGGGCCGGACAGCGGGTCCGGCGACCGGTCCGCGTTCGACGACGCGGCCGCACGCCGGTGGCGTCTGGTCCTCGGCGCCGCGGCCGAGCCGGAACTCGGCGCCCTGGGCGGCGACGACATGGTGATCGACGGAGCCCTCGGCGCTCTCTACGGCACCGGCGAGGAGCTGACCGGTGGCACGCGGCAGGGCGGGCTGGGCGCCTCCGCGCCCCGGGTGGCGCGCTGGCTCGGCGACATCCGCACCTACTTCCCGTCCACCGTGGTCGAGGTCATGCAGCGCGACGCCATCGAGCGGCTGGATCTGACCGAGCTGCTGCTCGAGCCGGAGCTGCTGGCGGCGGTGGAGCCGGACGTGCACCTGGTCGGCACGCTGATCGGGTTGAACCGGGTGATGCCGGAGACCACCAAGCAGACCGCGCGCGAGGTGGTGGCGCGGGTGGTGCGCGAGGTGGAGGAGCGTATCGCCACCCACACCCGCACCGCGGTGGGCGGTGCGCTGGAGCGGGCGGCGCGCACCGCCAGGCCCGCGCCCCGCGACATCGACTGGGGCCGCACCATCCGCCGCAATCTGTCCAGCTATCTGCCCGAGTACCGCACCGTGGTGCCCGAGCACCTGGTCGGCTACGGCCGCAAGAGCCAGGCGGTGCGCCGCGAAGTGGTGCTGGCCATCGACCAGTCCGGCTCGATGGCCGCCAGCGTCGTCTACGCCTCGGTGTTCGGCGCCGTGCTGGCCTCCCTGCGTTCGCTGCGCACCCACCTGGTGGCCTTCGACACCGAGGTCGTCGATCTGACCGACCGGCTCGACGATCCGGTCGACGTCCTGTTCGGCACGCAGCTCGGCGGCGGCACCGACATCAATCGCGCGCTCGCCTACTGCGAGTCGCTGATCACCCGCCCCGCCGACACCCTGTTCGTCCTGGTCTCCGACCTCTTCGAAGGCGGCATCCGCGCCGAGATGTTGCGCCGCGTGCGAGCCATGCGCGATTCGGGCGTGCAGGTGGTCGTGCTGCTCGCCCTCAGCGACGAGGGCGCCCCGGCCTTCGACCACGACAATGCCGCCGCCCTCGCCGCCCTGGGCATCCCCGCCTTCGCGTGCACGCCCGACGCGTTCCCCGACCTCCTGGCCGTCGCCTTCGATCGCGGTGATGTCCGCGCGTGGGCCGACACGAACGCCGGCCGGGCCGGGCGAGCCTGAGGGCAGCGCCGCTGCGCCACACGCCGGACCGAAAGCCCCGACGAGGCCACGGACGCCGAGGCGGTGCTGCTGTTCCGCTTGGGACTCGGTCAGCCCGGCGAGTTGCCGGTGCGTCGTGATCGCGCGACAACAATCCGGGGGGGGGGGGGGGGGGGGGGGGGGGGGGGGGGCCGGGGGGGGGGGTGCGGGGGGGGGGGGGGGGGGGGGCGGCGGGCCGCGCCCGGCGCCGGCCGGGGGGGGGCGGGCGCCCCCCCCCCCCCCCCAGGGTGGGGGGTGGTTA
>NZ_JARWRU010000901.1 GCF_029867845.1 Nocardia farcinica
GTCGGCGGGGGGCGGGGGGCGGGGGGGCGGGGGCGGGGCCGGGGGGGGGGGGGGGGGGGGGGGGGGGGGCGATGCGCAGCCGCCGGTCGGGAGCCACCAGCACCGCGGTGATCGGAACCGCCAGCGAGAGCATCCCGATCACGAACATCGGGACGAGGAAGCCGAACAGGTCGTCGCCCGGCGGTCGCCCGACGCTCTCGTCGAGCGCGATGTCCATGCCAGCCAGGCGTACGTAGTGCATGCCGAGGGTGCCGACCGCGAACAGCACCGATGCCGCGATCAGCACCCGGATGGGCGCGCGCCGGACGACGAACCAGAGCGTGGCGGTGGCGATGGCGACCGCGATCACCGCGGCCAGGATCACCGCCCACCACGCCGAGGACACCGATCCGCGCACGTGGATGCCGTCCATCGCGACATACAGCATCACCGAGGTGCCCAGCCCCATGACGGCGCCCGCGATGCCGAGCCGGGGCAGATCGGCCTGCGAGCCGAGCGACAGCAGGCCGCCGAGCACCGCGGCCACCGCGATCACGCCCGCGGTGATCAGCCGGGCGGACTCGTAGCGGATCAGGCCGTCGTCGGTGGGGGCCACGCCGAGCATCGAGACGAAGACCGCCAGCCAGGTGCCGACACCACCGAGGCACACCGCGGCGGCCACCTGCCAGACCAGCCGGAACTTCTGGGTCACCGATTCGGTCGACTGGCGCACGCAGATCAGGCCGACCAGGGCGCCGACCACCGAGACCAGCGCCGCCAGGCCGAGGACCCAGTAGCCCATGGAGAAGTAGCTCACCGCGGCAGCACCCTCACGCCCGTCCGACGGGCTGTTCCCGCTGCTGAGCGGCCAGACGCTGGATCGCGTACTCGGTCACCGCCGCCAGCGCCTGGCGCACCTCCATGGCGTTGCGGGCGTCGATGTCGACGATCGGCACGATCGGGCGGACCGAGAGGGCCTCGCGCAGCTCCGCGACCGGGAAGCGCGGGGCGTCGGGGAACCGGTTGACCGCCACCAGGAACGGCAGGCCGCGGGCCTCGAAGAAGTCGACCGCGGCGAAGCTGTCCTCGATGCGCCTGGTGTCGACCAGCACCACCGCGCCGATGGCGCCGCGGATCAGGTCGTCCCACATGAACCAGAAACGGCGCTGGCCCGGCGTGCCGAACAGGTACAGGGTGAGGTTGCCGGGCAGCATGATGCGGCCGAAGTCCATCGCCACCGTGGTGGTTTCCTTGCCCGGGGTGGCCGCCAGGTCGTCGATGCCGTCGGAGAAGCCCGTCACCATCGCCTCGGTGCGCAGCGGCACGATCTCCGAGACGGCGCCGACGAAGGTGGTCTTGCCCGCACCGAAACCACCGGCGACGACGATCTTGGTCGAGGCGGTGCGGTTGTCCTGCGGCGCCGTGCCGCCGAACGGCGTGGGGTTATAGGGCGCGGAGTCCACGCAATGTCCTCTCCATCAGGGACAGGCGTTCGTCATAGCTCGCCTGGTCACTCAGGGTCCAATGCACACGCAGCGTTCCAGCGACGACGAGATCTCCGATCACGACGCGCACCAGACCCAGCGGGCGCTGGAGTTTGGCGGTGATCTCGGCGACCGACAGACGCGCGGTGCCCAGCCGGACGATATCGGTGCGGATATCGCCGACCGGCCATTCGAGATGGGCAGTGTAGGAGATGGTCTCGATGACCGCCTCCAGGGGAAGGTCGACCGCGGGCTCGGTCCGGCCCGATGTCAGTGCATAGGGGCGGACTCGGGTAGGCGGAATACCCGGCCCCCCGCCGGATGGGGTGGACATGCCACTCTCAGACGGCACTACGCGCGGTCGCCTGGACCACCGAGCCGACCCGGTCGACGAGCAGTGCCATCTCGTAGCCGATGCGTCCGATGTCGTGGCTCTTGTTGGCCAGCACCGCCAGGTGCGAGCCGTTGCCGACCGTCATGACGAGCAGGTACCCGCGCTGCATGTCCACGATGGACTGCATCACCTTGCCGCCGTTGAACAGCTGGGCCGCACCGGTGGACAGACTGGCCAGGCCTGCGGTCACCGCGGACAGCTGCTCGGCCCGGTCCGGCGGCAGGTGCGGGCTGGTGGCCTGGAGCAAGCCGTCGGCGGAAACCAGCACAGCGTGGGTGACCCCGGGCACGTCCCTGGTGAAGCGGGTGACCAGCCAGTTCAGGTTCTCGTCCGTTGTGGTGCTAGGTTTCTCGGTCACTCGAGCCCTCCGTCGTTGTACTGGGCGTCGGCCCGCCCACTGCGGACCCCGCTGAGATGCCTGGTCAAACTGTTGCGGATCTCTTCTGGATCACGCGCGTTCGATTCGTTGGCCGGCGCGAGACCGCCCGGCACCAGCTGGGCGCCGGGGCGGCGGATCGGCAGGCCGCCGTTGGTCCGTCCGGACACCGTGGGCTTGCTGGCCTCGGCGGCGGCCTTCCAGCCGGTGTCGCCGGGCGCTGACCAGTGGCCGCCGCTCGCGTCGTCCTTGTCGTCCTCGCCCTCCGAGCCCGAGGAGGCGGGCTCAACCAGCCACTCCGACACCATGCGCTGATAGATCGGCGTCGGCGACTCGGTGGTGACCGGGCGCAGTCCGGTCGAGGTGGTCTGCGCGGGCGAGCTCTGGCCGGAGTCGGTCTGCGCGGACGCGCCGGACGGCTCGCGCCGGGGGATCGGAACCTGCTGGGGGACCGGATCGCCGGGGACGTAGACGTCGGTGACGTACGGATCGCCCTGGTAGCTGTCGAAGGCCCGCGCGGACCCGCCGGAGTACACCTCGGTGGGGTGGCTGTCCGCGCCGTCGGGCCCGCCGCCGGTGGCGTTCGATTCTGCCGTGTCGGCCCCGGTGTCCTTGCCGTCCTGGACGGGGTAGGTCTGCGTCGCGTAGTCGGGGCCGAGCGCCTCGGCCGGGAACGACTCGGGCGCGGGGGTGTCGGCGTACTCCGCGGGCTCGGCCCACACGTCCACCTTCGGCGACTCGCCGGTGGCCGGACCCGAGGCGTTCTGCTCGGGCGAGGGCGCCACCCGGATGGCCGGACGACGCTGCGGCAGGCCGTTGCTGCCGGTGCCGATGGCGGACCTCGGCGGCTCGCCCGCCTCGGCCTGGGCGGGCGTCGGCACCGGCTGCAGGATCCTCGGCTGCGGTGCGCCGGGCAGGTCGAAGGAGGAGGTCTGCTCCGGCTTCGACGGCGTGGGCGAGAGCAGTTCCTTGGGGTTCTTGTCGGTGGGCGGCAGCGTGGTCACCAGCGAACCGGGCAGGTGCACGCTGGCGGTGATGCCGGGCTGCTGGGTCATCGCCGAGGTACGGCGCAGATTCACGGTGATGTTGTGGCGCTTGGCCAGACGGCCGACCACGAACAGGCCCATGCGGCGCGCGGTCTCGACGGTCACCTCGCCACCGGAGGCCAGGTGGCTGTTGACGGTCTGCAGGTCCTCGGCCGACATGCCGAGGCCGCGGTCCATGATCTCGATCAGGTAGCCGCCGTCGACCGAGCGGGCCACCGACACCGCCACCGAGGTGGTGGGCGGGGAGTAGCGCAGCGCGTTGTCGATCAGCTCGGCGAGCAGGTGCTCGATGTCGACCGCGGGCTCGCCGGGCACCACGCCGTCGGGGGCGGCGCCGATCTCCACTCGCTGGTAGTCCTCGACCTGGGAGACCGCGCTCCAGAGCATGTCCGACAACGGCACCGGCGGCAGGTGGCCGCGGCGCAGCGCGGTGCCGGCCAGCACCAGCAGGTTGTCGCCGTTGCGGCGCATGCGGGTGGCGAGGTGGTCGAGACGGAACAGGCTCTGCAGGCGGCCGGAGTCGTCCTCGTCGTGCTCGAGTTCCTCGATGAGCGAGAGCTGCTGCTCGACGAGGGACTGGCTGCGCCGCGAGAGCGTCTCGAACATGCTGCCGATCTGCAGGCGCAGGCGGGCCTGCTCGGCGGCCAGGTGGAGCGCCGCGCCGTGGATGTCGTCGATGGCTCGGGCCAGCTGGCCGATCTCCTCGGTGGTGTGCACGTCGACGCGGGTCGGTTCCGGGGTGGCGCCGCCGGAGCGCACCACCTCGAGCTCGTTGGGCAGGTCGACGTGGGCGACCTGCAGGGCGCCGTGCCGCAGGCGGCGGATCGGGAGCACCAGCGAGCGGGCGACCGCCAGGGCGAGGGCGAGACCGGCCAGCAGGGTGGTGACCACGATCGCGATGTCGCGCAGCACCACGCCGCGCAGTTCGGCGGTCCGGTCGGCCAGCTTGCGGTCGATGATGTCGAGGAGGATGCCGGTGGCCTCGGTGTAGGCGTCGGTGCTCTGGCCGAGCGAGGCGTAGACGACCTCGTTCTGCGACAGGCGGCCGGTGCTCTGGCCGATCGCGCCGATACGGGTCTGCACCGCCTCGAGCAGCACGTCGGCGTTGGCCGCGGAATCCGGGCTCAGGTAGGCGTAGACGTTGATGAGAACCATCTCCGCGCCCAGCATCGTCAGCAGGTTCGCCTGGCTGGCCGGGTTGGCGTCGGAGGTGGCCACCGTCAGGTGCTCCTGGGTGAGCAGGCGGCGCTTGTTGGCGATGAGGCCGAGCTGCAGGAAGTACCGCTGAATGGTGATTTCCTCCAGCGAGTTCGAGACCGCCGTGGCCGCGATGATCCGGTCGCCCACCTGGCCGACCTGTTCGGCGATGGTCACCGGGGAGCTGGCCCGCAGCCCGTTGCGCATGGCGCGACCGGCCGCGATGGCCGCGGAGAGCTCCTGGGTGACGTCGTCGGCCTCGACCGAGCGCAGCGCCGTCTCCAGATCGGCGGTCGCCTGGTCGAACTCGGCGGCGGCTTCGTCGGTCACGACGTCGGCGTCGCTGCCGGGTTCGGCGGTCACGGCCGCGATCGCCAGTTCCTCGGCCGCCGCGCCGAAGGTGAGCATCGGGCGCACCAGTTGCGCCTGCGCGGTGGCGGCGTCGAGCTGGGAGATGAGGTTCAGCTCGTCGTTGATCCGCAGCGCCGCGAAGGTCGACGCCAGCACCACGGGGAGCAGGAGCACGATCCCGACCTTGCGGGTGACTGGCCAGTTCGACAGGCTGAATTGCCGGGAACGCGGTGCTGCATCCATCCGCTTCCGTCGCCTCCACTCCGCGCGGGTCCCCGGGATGGTTAGCGGCTGTTCAACTAGTCCAGGTCAATCAAGTCCAGGAACCAACCCGTGAACCAACCCGTTGAGAACCAACTCGAGGTCTTGTTTTTACCGCAGGGAACATACCGTGCCTGACTTGTAACGGCAATCCGGGGCGGAGGCGGCGATTATTCTCTAATATGCGCGCCGCTAACGCCTTTCGCACCGAAACGGACCAGGCGGACGGCCTTGCGGCGCACGGTCTCGCGGGAAAGCCGCTGGTCACCCGTCCGGCTCGGCGTGTCGCCGGGGCCACCGGCCCTGCGGCGTGTCGCACGGACCCTCTCAGTCGGCTCTCAGTCGCTGCGGTCAGACTGGTCGCATGCGGATTCTGGTAGTCGACGACGATCGGGCCGTCCGGGAGTCGCTGCGCCGGTCGCTGACCTTCAACGGCTACACCGTGGACCTCGCCGTCGACGGGATGGACGCCCTGGAGAAGGCCGCGGCCCAGCGCCCCGACGCCCTGGTGCTCGACGTCATGATGCCCCGCCTGGACGGCCTCGAGGTCTGCAGGCGTTTGCGCAGCACCGGCGACGATCTTCCGATTCTGGTTTTGACGGCCAGAGATTCGGTTTCCGAAAGAGTCGCCGGACTCGACGCGGGCGCCGACGATTATCTGCCCAAGCCATTCGCGCTCGAAGAATTGCTGGCGCGTTTGCGCGCCTTGCTGCGCCGCCGCGCCGCAGATCCCGGGGAGATCTCGGAGGCAATGCACTTCGCCGATCTGTCCCTTGACCCGGTGACCCGGGAGGTCTCCCGCGGCGCCCGCTCGATCAGCCTCACCCGCACCGAGTTCTCCCTGCTGGAGATGCTCATGGCCAACCCGCGCCGGGTGCTGACCCGCAGCCGCATCCTCGAGGAGGTGTGGGGCTACGACTTCCCCACCTCCGGCAACGCGCTCGAGGTCTACATCGGCTACCTGCGGCGCAAGACCGAGGCCGAGGGCGAGCCGAGGCTCATCCACACCGTGCGCGGGGTCGGTTACGTCCTGCGCGAGACACCGCCCTAGGCCGCGGGTATGGCACGCAGCACCCCGCGACGTCCCCGGGGCGCGCCCGGCCCCCCCGGCGCGCCCCGGCCCCCCCCCCAGCGCCCCCCCCAGGCGCGGCCGCGGTGGGGTTAGCGGCGCGGGGGGGGGACCCAGCGGGCC
>NZ_JARWRU010000902.1 GCF_029867845.1 Nocardia farcinica
CCCCGTACCCCTCGGTGGCCGCAGGCCCACAGTACCCTCGAACCCCGTGACCGACCCGCTCCACCCCCTCGCCGATCTGCCCGGCGTGCCCGACGCCGCCGACCGCGCCCGCGACGCGCTCGCCGCGGTGCACCGGCACAAGGCCAACCGGCGCGGCTGGCCGACCACCGCCGCCGAGGCCGCCGTCCGGGCCGCGCGCTCCTCGGCCGCCATCGACGGCGGCAGCACCGACATCCCGCCCGACGGCCGCGTCGAGGACCCGATTCTGGCCGGCTCGCTGCGGGTCGGCCAGGCCCTCGACGGTGACGCGCTGCGCAACCTGACCGCCACCTGGCAGCGCGCGCCGCTGCAGGCGCTGGCCCGGCTGCACCTGCTCGCCGCCGCCGACCTGGTCGAGGACGAGCTGACGCTGGGCCGCCCCCGCCAGGAACCGGGCATCGCGCAACGGCTGGATTTGCTCGTCCAGACCCTGCAGGCCACCAGCGCGCCCGCGCCGGTCATCGCCGCCGTGGTGCACGGCGAACTGCTGACCCTTCGGCCGTTCGGCAGCGCCGACGGGATCGTCGCCCGCGCCGCGTCCCGGCTGGTGACGGTGTCCAGTGGGCTGGACCCGCACAGCCTCGGGGTGCCGGAAGTCTTCTGGCTGCGGCGGAAGAAGGCCTACCTGGACGCCGCGGCGGCCTTCGCCAGCGGCGATCCGGCCGGTGTGGGCGGCTGGGTCGTCCTGTGCTGCGGCGCGCTGGAGGACGGCGCGCGGGAAGCGACCTCGATCGCCGATTCGGCGGCGGGCTGAAAGCCGCCACGCCGGAAGTCGTTCGCCGCCGGAAGTCGTTCGCCGCCGGAAGTCGTTCGCCGCCGGAAGTCCCTCGCCCGCAGGAAGACTGCCCGCGCACATGAAGCGGGCGGCGGCATCGTCCTTCGACGATGTCACCGCCCGCTAGCACGGAGTACCCGGTTACCAAGCGTGCTGATGGGGTTGTGTTCCGTGGCCTCGGCGATCGTTCGGACTCCGCCGGTTCATCCCCGCAACCTGTGCGAGGCTCTCGCCGTCGGCAATCGAACTACGCAGGCCCACAACGCTGCTGCCCTTGTCGCGGCGCGCTCCGCGTGGGTACCTGGCCTCCGTGCTGGGAGTGTCGGACAGGGGGCCGAGCCTTCTCCTCCGGCTCGGTCTTGGCCATCCGGCCCTCCGTAGCTACCTTTCTACCACCGTGAGACGGATCACTCAAGGGGTTGAAATCCCAGGCAGAAGTACCTTCTCGCGTGTCAGCCGCCCGCTCGGCGCGCGACGGCGAGCGCTCAGCGACGTTTCCGCAACAGCCGGTAACTGACGGTGCCCGCCAGCACCGCGCTGAAGCCGACGACGGCCGTCGCGGCCACGGTGGTCGACGAGGGCGACTGGAAGCGCGCCCACAGCGAGATCGGGTTCGAGAAGGTCAGCACCGGCCATTCCCTGGCGATCGCCTCCCGGCGCAGCGCGCGGTCCGGGTTGACCGCGGTGGGGTGCCCGACGGCGCCGAGCATCGGCAGATCGGTGATCGAATCGGAGTAGGCGTAGCAGCGCGAGAGGTCGTAACCCTCACTAGCGGCGAGCTTTTCGATCGCGGTGACCTTGCCCTCGCCGTAGCAGTAGAACTCGACCTCGCCGGTGTACCTGCCGTGGGGGGCCCCCCCCCCCGGGGGGGGGCCGCCGGGGGGGCCGCGGGGGCCCCCCCGGGGGGCGGGCCGGAGCCCAGCCCCGCGCCCGGCGGAGACACCCACCCGGGGG
>NZ_JARWRU010000903.1 GCF_029867845.1 Nocardia farcinica
TGGGGGGGGGGGCCGCACGTCCTGCGGGGGCGGGCCACCTTCGCCCCCCCGGGGGGCTTGCAGGCGGAGGTGCTCGCCGCGGAGATCGCCCGCCTGGTCGGCGTCTACGGCGACGGCACCACCCCGGTCCGCAGAACCAGAACACCCACCGCCACCCCGGCGCCGGTCTCCGCCCCCACCGTCGAACAGCTGCGTCAGCAGCTGGCGCGTTCGCAACGGGCCGCTGCCGAGACGGCCGTCGCGCTGTCCGGCTATCGCGCCGGACTGCTCGCCTCCATCAGCGCCGCCTGCGCCGTGCACGCCGAAGGACTCGCCACCGCATGACCGACGAACGTCAGGCCGTGCTCGACGCCCTGCGCGCCGAGTACATCGCCGTCTACGCCTACGGTGTGGTCGCCGCCCACGCCTCCCCCGAGCGGCGCGCACTCGTCGCCGAACTCACCGCGGCCCACCGCGCCCGCCGCGACGCCACCCTGGATCTGCTGAACTCGGCGGGCATCCCCGCGCCTACCCCGGAGCCCGCCTACACCGTGCCCTTCCCGGTGGACGGACCGGTCGACGCTGCGCGGCTGGCCGAGACGGTGGAGGCCGACGCCGCGGTGGCCTGGCGCGCGGTGGTCGAGCAGAGCACCACCGAGCGGAACCGCCGCCTCGGCGTGGAGGCACTGACCGAGAGCGCGCTGCGCCTGGCCCGCTGGCAGAACATCCTCGGCACGCCGAGCAGCGCCCTGCCCGGCGCGGTCTGAGCCATCCGGCGCGCCCATCCGCGGCGGGGTCAGCGGCGAATAGTCCATCGGTAGCGTTCCCGCCGAAACAGCCAGCCGGAGGACACGATCCGATGAGTCGCGCCGTACACCGGGCCTGTGTGCTGCTGATCATCCTCGCCGCGGCGGTCACGGCCTTCCGCACCGCGGGTCCGGCCGGGACCACCGGCGATCCCGACGATCTCGTCCGCGACTACACGACACCTGACCACACCGGCGCCTGAGCCCGCGCGGCGGGATGCCGCACCGGTCTTGTGCGGCACGGCGGCCACTGTGCCTGCTCGCCCCCAGCGGTCCCGCCGCGGTGCGACCGCCGGAAGGTCCGTGGCGACGGTGTGCGGACCGTGCCGATCCGCACGGACCGTGGATCCCCCGACAGCGAGAACGCCCCCGGCCGCGGGGGCCCGGCCGGGGGCGGGGGGCGCGCGGGGCCCCCGCGCCGCCCCGCCCGCGCCCGCCGCCCCGGGGGGCCGCCGCGGCGG
>NZ_JARWRU010000904.1 GCF_029867845.1 Nocardia farcinica
TGGGTCGCCCGGCGGGGCGCGCGCCGCGGCCGGGCGGGGGCGGCGCTGGGGGGGCGCCGCCACCGCCGCGCCGCGGGGCCGCGGCCACCGGGGCGGTGGCCACGACCCCGCGTCGAGGTCGCCGTGACCGCCGGGGCGCACCCCCGACGGCCCGTCGATCTCAGACGAGTGCCCGCAGCTTGGCGCGCAACCAGCTGATGGCGGTGTCCCCGCCCGCGACCCGGTAGTGCGGATAGGCCTGGTGCGCACCGGAACTGAGGAAGTTGTCGACCTGGCGCTTGCGCTCCTCGTAGGCGGAGTTGTTGAGCTGGTCGTGCAACAGGCCGAGACCGCCCGCGGCGAGCACGTCGGCGAGCAGATCACCGGCGGGCAGCCGGTGCAGCTGGCTCGGATCGGAGGCCTGGGCGAACATGCCTGCGATGCGCGCGGCGAAATCCCCGTCGGGCGTGGCGCAGTAGAGATCCTCGGGCACGCAGAAGGTGTAGGTCACCGGGCTGAGCCAGCCGAAGCCGCCCACCCTGGGGCCGCCCGCGCCCGCGCCGGGAGCGGGCGGGCCGATGAGCTGGTCGGTGGGGGAGCGGCGCGGGTCGGCGACGAGACCGACCAGGCCGACCCGGTCCGGGGGCACCACCCCGAGGCCGGTGCCGATCTCGGCGGCCACGTCGCCCGCCGCGTCCGCGCCCTGGCTGTAGCCGAGCAGCGCGAAACGCGTTCCCGGACACTGCCTGGCGACGTCGGCGATCAGCCCGCGCGCGCCGTTGGTGGCCTCGGACTTGGACCGGCCGTACACCTCGCCCTCCCAGGGGAAGGCGGTCGCGGCGTAGGTCACGTAGTCGACCCGGACATCTCCGG
This sequence comes from Nocardia farcinica, assembly GCF_029867845.1. Classification (GTDB taxonomy): domain Bacteria; phylum Actinomycetota; class Actinomycetes; order Mycobacteriales; family Mycobacteriaceae; genus Nocardia; species Nocardia farcinica_A. The sequence continues at coordinate 853 of NZ_JARWRU010000904.1, forward strand.
GCAAACCGTCGGCGGCACCGGCCAGAATTCCCTTGCCGGGCTTCTCGTGTGAGGTCTCCCAGGTCCCCGGCACCACGACCACATGCAGGTCGGGGCAGGAACCGGGGGCCGCCGATGCGGTGGCGGCGGTGGCGGCGCCGATCGGTATCGCGGCCGCCACCAAGGCGGCCGCCGATATCGCGGCTCCGGCGAGGCGAGCGTTCGTCCATCGAGAGAGCATCGTCGTACTCCGTCTCTGCACTGCCGGGCGAGCGCCCGGATGGTGAAAAGCGCCCGGAGAGAGCCGGACGCCGATGGTCGGCCGAACCCTGACGAAATGGTAACCGGCCGGTCGTTAGGCTGCTGGCTCTATGGCACTCAATGCGACTGTTCACAGCTTTGCCGTCGGACTCGCCGACGTGGACCGTGGCGTCTATGACGATCTGGAGCTGCGGGTCGCCCGCCACCCCTCGGAGACGGCCGAATTCATGCTCACCCGGCTGCTGGCCTACTGCCTGGAATACACCGAGGGAATCGCCTTCAGCGACGGCGGCGTGTCGTCCACCGACGAGCCCGCCGTGCTCGCGCGCGACGCCACCGGGGCGCTCACCGCCTGGATCGAGGTCGGCGCGCCGGACGCCGAGCGGCTGCATCGCGGCAGCAAATCCGCTGAGCGCGTGGCCGTCTACACCCACCGCGACCCGGCCAAGGTGCTCGCCCTCTACAGCGGCAAGAAGATCCACCGGGCCGAGCGCATCCCCGTCTACAGCCTCGACCGCGCCTTCGTCGACGCCCCCGCGGCGGCGATCGAAAGGCGCAATACGATAACCCTTTAGGTGACCGAGGGTTGGCTGTACCTCGAGATAAACGGCGTGTGGTTAGAGACGGTGGTGCGCGAGCACCGGTTCGGCTGACCCGGCCGCTCAGCTCCGCGGATGCGCGACGGTGGTGAGCGCGAACGCGATGTCCACCGCCGCCGAGGCCAGCCGGTCGCGGTCGATGGGCAGTCTGCCGTCGGCCCAGTCCAGGTACAGCGCCACCAGCGCGCCGCTGAGCGCGGTGGCCTGGATGGTCAGCGTCTCGTCGTCGGCGGGCATCAGAGCGCCCGCCTCGGTGCCGAGCAGGGCCACCAGCGCGCGGATGAAGGAGGGCGCCCGCGCGGCGCTGTGCTCGTGCAGGGTGTCGTCGCCGAGCGGCTCGCGCAGCAGGATCCTGGCCCGGCGCGGGTCCTCCTCGAAGTACTGGGCGCACATGTCGATGACCGCGCGGGCCGCCGCGCGCATGTCCCCGGTCGGCGGCGGCAGCTGCTGGATGCGCGCCATGAGTTCGCTTTCCAGCCGGTCGTAGACCGCGCGCAGCAGCGCTTCCCTGCTCTCGAAACTCTCGTAGAAGTAACGCGGACTCAGATTCGCCTGGCGGGCCACCGCCCGCATCGTGACCGCGGACGCACCAGCGGTGCCGAGGATCTCGGTGGCGACCGCGAGCAGCTGCTCGCGCCGGTCGGCACTGCGATCGTCCATGGTCTGGCCGCGCCAGAGTCTCGGTGAACTCACCGCTCCATCCTCGCACCCCGCCGCCACGCCCCGGTCCCGGGCGTATGCCGCCCGGGAGGCGACCGCCCGCTGCCGTGGGGTGGCGGGCGGGTGGCCGCGCGGATCAGCGCCGCAGGCGCTCGTCGGACTTCAGGTAGGTGATGGCCAGATCGCGGCGGGCGATGCCCGGCTCGCTCTCCGCCACCGAGCGCAGCGCGTCGAGCGCGTCCACCACGGTCAGGTGGTCGGCGGGATGCAGGCCGCTGATGAACCGGAAGTCCACCGTGGTCGCCCCGGAGGCGCCGTCGGTCGCCGACACCAGCCGGTAGCGCAGCGGCGGCCGGTCCAGGTCCGCCTCTGCTGCCTCCGCCCCTGGTGCCTCTGCCCCCGGTGCCTCCGCACCCGCTGCCGCAGCCTCGGGGGCCTCCGCCGGCTCGGCCGCCGTCCAGATCGAGTGGTAGCCGATCCGCTCGCCCAGTTCCCTGCGCACGCCGATCCGCTCGACCGTGCCGGACTCGCCGAGTTCGGCCTCGACCGAGACGGTGATCGCCCCGCCCGGCGCGGCGTCGCCGAAGACGGCCTCGTCCAGGATGCGCAGCCCGGCCTCGGAGTATCCCGCCACCGCCCGGGGGGGGGGGGGGGGGGGGGGGGGGGGGGGGGGGGGGGGGGGGGCGGGCGGG
>NZ_JARWRU010000905.1 GCF_029867845.1 Nocardia farcinica
ACCATCGCCAGATGCTCCCTGCCCGCACCGGATTCGTGCAGGTAGCGGTTGACGTGCAGGGCGAACCCGGCGGGGGCGAACATGCCGAGCTGCACATCCCATGCCTTGTCCCGGTTGAACGACTCCCACTCCCCCAGCAGGTCCCGCTGGGCGGTCTCGCGCAACTTGTCCGCGCCGATCACCAGGGCCACGTCCACCGCGCCGGAGGCGATCGCGTACAGCGCGTTGCGCACCGCGTCGTTGCCGGTGGCGCAGGAGTTCTCGATGTGGGTCACCGGCAGCTCGGGCAGGCCGAGCGCGTCGGCGAGCACCCCGGCGGGGAAACCGTCGGTGGTGCCCATGGCCCCGAACCAGGCCGCCTCCAGGTCGGCGATCGGGAAACCCTTGTCCACCGAGGCCGCGCAGTCGGCGAAGGCCATCGGCAGCAGATCCTTGATGCCCAGTGCGAAATGCTCTGCGAACGGGGTCATTCCCGCGCCGACGACAGCGACTCGCCTCATGACGCCTCCGTCTCCGGTTCGAACGCGTATCCGTAGTCGGGCACCCCGGCACGCACCGCCACCCGGCGCAGCACCATCCGACCTCGGTCGCCGATGCCGACCGTGCCCGGGTCGGCGCCGGTGACCCTGGCCAGCGCCCGCACGCCCACCTCGTCCAGTTCCACCAGGACCAGCGAGTACGGGGTCTTCAATCCCGGCACCGGGATGCGCACCGTGGTGGTGGTGTGGACGGTGCCGGTGCGCGGCAGCGGCACCAGTGTGTAGCCGGTGCTGAGCGTGCCGTCGGCGGCGAGGCGGTAGCGCGGCGGGAAGTCCAGCTCGTCGCTGCCCGCGTGCCGTCCCGCCTCCCAGCGGACCTTGGCCTCGAACGCGCGGTCGTAGGCGGCCAGCGAGATCGGCAGGTCGGCGGCGGGCAGGCACTCGCCCTCGGGCAGCGGCCGCGCGGACGGCTCCACCCGGCGCACCGCCACCGGCCCCGGCGTCACCGAGATCCCGGACAGATTCGCCTGTTCCACACCGACCAGCAGTCCGGGCGCGCCCCATTCGGCCATCGATGCCAGCGCGAACAGTCCCGCGCTCGCGCCGAGCGTCGGCAGCCGAGGCGGCTCTCCGCGGCACAACCCGGCCGCCTGTTTCTCGTCCACGCCCGCCACCGCGACCGGAGTGTCCACCCAGGCGGCCGACAGCGAGGCCACCAGGCCGCGTTCGCGCAGCAGCCGAGGGTCGCCGTAGTCGTGCACCGCGCCGACGGCGTTGCGGGTGCGGGCGGGCAGGCTGCGGGTCACCCTGGCCGCGGTGCGGATCTGGGTGCCGCCCCGATCGCCGACGTAGGCCGCGGCCGCCCCGGCCGGGTCGGTGTCCACGCCGATCACGAGGGTGCGCGGGCGCGCCGAACTCAGCGCGTCGAGCGCGGCGGGCGCGCCACCGAGCCGTTCGATCACCTCCAGCTCGGGATCGAGCCCGAGTCCGGCCAGCAGGACGGCGGCATTGCTGCTGTCCATGAGCGGCAGGTCCCGGCTGACCAGCACCACCCGCTCCACCGGTTCACCGGCCTCGACCGCCGAGCGGCCCGCCTGCACCGCGAGGGTGACCGCGTCCTCGTCGTCGCCGAGCACCCGCCTGCGTGTGCTGCCCCAGCAGGGCAGATAGGTTCCGATCGAGATCACGCACGGCACGGCCTGCCTCCTGTCCTCGTTCCCGACTTCGTTCCCCGTTCTCGCGGCCATGGCCCCTCAGCCGACCACCTCGGCCAGCGTCTTGGTCTCCAGGAACTCCTCGAGCCCGGCGCGCCCCATCTCCCGGCCGATACCGGACTGCTTGTAGCCGCCGAACGGCGCGTCGGGGTGGAAGTAGTTGCCACCGTTGATGCTGAAGGTGCCGGTGCGGATACGGCGGGCCACCGACCTGGCGCGTTCGGCGTCGGCGCCGAACACTCCGCCGGAGAGTCCGTAGACGGAGTTGCCGGCGATGCGCACCGCGTCGTCGACATCGTCGTAGGGGATCATCGCCAGCACCGGCCCGAAGACCTCCTCCTGCGCGATCTCGCTGTCGGGGTCGACATTCGCCAGCAGGGTGGGGGTGTAGAAGAAGCCGGGGTCGATCTTCTCGCCGCCGGTGATCAGGGTCGCCCCGTCGGCGACGGCCCGGCGCACCAGCGCGTCCACCTTGTCGCGCTGCCGCTCGCTGATGAGCGGGCCCATGTAGGTCTTCGGGTGCGCCGGATCACCGTGCGAGACATGGGCGAAGTTCGCCGCCACCAGCGCGGCGATCTGGTCGTGGTCGGCGCGCGGCACCAACAGCCTGGTGGTCAGCGCGCAACCCTGCCCGGCGTGGGTGACCACACTGAAGGCCGCGAACTGCGCGGAGGTCCGGTAGTCGGCGTCGTCGAGCAGGATCAGCGCGGATTTGCCGCCGAGTTCGAGGAAGACTCTCTTCATGGTCTGCGCGGCGGCCGCCATGATCTGCTTGCCGACCGCCGTGGACCCGGTGAACGACACCACGTCCACGTCGGGATGGGTGGTCATCCGCTTGCCCACCTCGACATCCGAGGAGGCGAGCACGTTCACCACCCCGGGCGGGATGTCGGTGTGCTCGGCGAGGATCTCGCCCAGCGCGAGCGTGCACAGCGGGGTGTCGGGCGCGCCTTTGAGCACCACCGTACAGCCCGCCGCGAGCGCGGGGGCGAGCTTGGCCAGGGCCAGCTGGTGCGGGTAGTTGTAGGCCGAGATGGCCGCGACCACGCCCGCGGCTTCCTTCTCCACCCAGCGCCGGTGCTGCTGCCCGCGGATCTCCACCGGACCGAGATCCTCGCTCCAGTCGTAGTTCTCGAGCAGCTCGGCGTAGTAGCGGACGATCTCGATGGGCGTCTCCAGCTGATTGCCGTGGGTGAGCATCCTGGTCGCGCCGACCTCGGCGATGGTCAGCTCGCGCAGGTCATCCACGTTGTCACGCAGGGCACGGTGGAGCTGGTGCAGGCAACGGGTTCGCAGCGCGTGATCGCGCGACCATCCGGTCTGGTCGAAGGCCCGCCGCGCCGCGGCGACGGCCGTATCCGCCTCGGCGACACCGGCGTCCGGCGCGTACCCGTACACCTCGCCGGTGGCCGGGTTCAGCGAGGCCAGCGTGGCTTCGGTGTCGATCAGCTTGCCGTCGATCAGCAGCCGCCGCGTCACGGCCTGCGCGTGTTCCTGCGTCGACATCCCGTCTCCTCGCTTGTGGAAATTACATTCTCTGTTTCAGAGAATGATACCTTCACCCATGGCAGCGGACATCGTCAATCCTCGAACCGGACAGTCCACGCCGGCCGGACCGCGCCGGACGCCTTGCATCCCGCGAACCGATGAGAGTACGGTTCTCCTAGATCGCATACTGTATTCTTGCGAGCTCGGGAGCCGGCTGCGGTCGGCCGGAGAGGGGAATCCGCCGTGAAAACCACACTGGTCACCGGGGGCGCGTCCGGCATCGGACTCGGCATCGCCCGCCGCCTGCGCGGCGACGGATATCACGTCGCCACACTGGATCTCGTGCCGCCCGCCGAGGACGAGTTCGCCTATCGGGCGGACGTCTGCGACCCGGAGCAGGTCACCGCCGCGCTGGAACAGGTGCGCGCCGCGCTCGGCCCGGTGACCGTGCTGGTCAACGCGGCGGGGGTGGACGGCTTCAAGCGCTTCACCAATATCGACTACACGGAGTGGCGCCGGGTGATCGACGTCAATCTCGACGGGGTCTTCCACACCGTGCAGGCGGTGCTGCCGGACATGCTGGCCGCCGAATGGGGGCGCATCGTCAACATCTCCTCGTCGAGCACGCACTCCGGCCAGCCGTTCATGTCGCACTACGTGGCGGCCAAATCCGCCGTCAACGGGCTCACCAAATCCCTCGCCCTGGAACTCGGCCCGTCGGGCATCACGGTGAACGCCATTCCGCCGGGATTCATCGACACACCGATGCTGCGGCGCTCCGAACAGGCCCGCAAACTCGGCGGCTCGGTGGAGGACCACATCAAGCGCACCCCGGTGCGGCGCATCGGCACCCCCGAGGACATCGCGGCCGCGTGCGCCTTCCTCGTCTCCGAGGAGGCCGGCTACATCACCGGACAGATCCTCGGCGTCAACGGCGGACGCAACACCTGAGCAGCCCGCCGTCACATTCCGTCCGAACAGGGGTGCGCGAAATGTCCCGTGCCGACGACCACCGGCCACCCGGCAGACCGCTGCCGCAACTGTCGCCGGACACCGAGTTCTTCTGGACCTCCGGCGCCGACGGGCGACTGCGCATGCAGTGCTGTCACGCCTGCTCGGCGCTCATCCACCCGCCGCAGCCGGTCTGCCGCCACTGCCGCGGTCACGATCTCGGCGTCAGGGAGCTCTCCGGCCGGGCCACGCTCGCCGGCTTCACCGTCAACCACCGCTTCGCCCTGCCGGGGCTGCCGCCGCCCTATGTGGTGGCGCAGGTCGCCCCGATCGAGGACCCCCGGGTCCGGCTGACCACCAACATCGTCGACGCCGACCCGGACGAGCTGACGCTCGGCATGGCCGTCGAGGTGGTCTTCCAGCAGGAGCAGGACGTCTGGCTGCCGCTGTTCCGGCCCGCCGCCGACCAGTCCGGCTCTGCGGTCCTGCCGGTCGACGAGATCGCGCCCGAGCGGTTCGGCGAGCACGTGCGGCCGATGGTGCGCCGGCGCAAGTTCGAAGACGACGTCGCGTTGACCGGCATCGGCATGTCGCGGCTCGGCCGCAGGCTGATGGTCCCCCCGCTCGCGCTCACGGTGGAGGCGTGCGAACGGGCCGTCGCCGACGCCGGATTGACGATGGCCGACATCGACGGCCTGTCCTCCTATCCCGGCGGCGGCAATCTCGGCGGCTTCGGCGAGGGCGGCGTCGGCGCGCTGGAAGCCGCCCTCGGCCTACGGCCCACCTGGCACAGCGGCGGCATCGAGACCTTCGGCCCCGGCGGCTCCGTCATCGCCGCCATGCTCGCGGTCTCCGCCGGACTGGCACGGCACGTGCTGTGTTTCCGCACGCTGTGGGAGTCGACCTTCGCCGAGATGGTGAAGGCCGGGCGCAGCACGCCGTCCGGCGGGCGGACCACCAGCTGGATGCATCCCTTCGGCGCCATCTCGGCCGCGCACACGCTGGCCCAGAACGCGCAACGGCACTTCCACCGCTACGGCACCACCCGCGAGACCCTCGGCTGGATCGCGCTCAACCAGCGCGCCAACGCCGCCGTGAACCCCACCGCGATCTACCGTGACCCGCTGACCATGCGGGACTATCTCGACGCACGGCCGATCACCACCCCGTTCGGGCTCTACGACTGCGACGTGCCCTGCGACGGCGCCATCGCGGTGATCGTCTCCGCGGTCGACGCGGCCGCCGACCTCGCGCAGCCGCCGATCCTGGTGGAGGCCACGGGCACCCAGATCATCGAACGCATCGAGTGGGACCAGAGCACGCTCACCCACGAGCCACAGGTGCTCGGCCCGGCCGCGCACCTGTGGTCGCGCACCACCCTGCGCCCGGAGGACGTCGACGTGGCCGAACTCTACGACGGGTTCACCTTCAACTGCCTGTCCTGGATCGAGGCGCTCGGCTTCTGCAAGATCGGCGAGGCCAAGGATTTCCTCGACGGCGGGCACAATATCGCCCGCGACGGGCTGATCCCGGTCAACACCCACGGCGGCCAGCTCTCGCACGGCCGCACCCACGGCATGGGGCTGCTGCACGAGGCGATCGTGCAGTTGCGCGGCACGGCGGGTGAGCGGCAGGTGGCGGGCGCGCGGACCGCGGTGGTCTCCAGCGGCGGTCTCACCCCCGGCGGCGCCCTGTTGCTGCGCACCGCCTCCTGACCGTCCCGAACACGATGGGCTCACCATGACACTCTCCGACTCCGACCTGACCGGCACAGAAATCCCCGGCACAGCACCGTCCGGGACGGGGCACCGCCGGCCGGCCCGCGCGCGCGCCCGCCCGGCCCGGGGCCGGGTCGGCCCGGTGGACGGGCGGGCCGCGGGCGGCCCGGAGGCCCCGCGCCCCCCCCCCCCCGCCGGG
>NZ_JARWRU010000906.1 GCF_029867845.1 Nocardia farcinica
CGGGTTCTTTATTAGTCGTTGTCGGTGCCGTTCTGGATCCCCGTTCGCCACCCCAACTCGGCGTTCCGTGCGGCGGCGGGCGGGGTGAACCAAATCCCCCTGATCGCGCCGAACGGCCGCGCGCCGTAGTAGTGGAAACCCCGGTCCTGCAACTGCTTCTCGTCGGTGATCTGCACATCACGCGCCAGGTGCGCCTGGCCGGACAGCAGCAGGCCGGTGCGCGAGGACGCCTCACCGGAGACGATGTAGGTGATCGAGTCCAGGTAGGCCTCGCCGGTGTGGTCCGCGGCGGCGGGCGGCCAGTTGTAGCCGGTGCGGCGCACCAGCCGGATCTCGGTGTCGGCCCGCACCGAATCCACCACGAACGGACCGCTGCCGACAGCGTTGCGGATGTCGGCGGCCTGCTCGTAGGGCAGGTCGAGGGTGCGCTGCGCGACGATGGAATGCCGCAGGTCGCTCAGGCCGTTGAGTAAGCCGGTGTCGGTCTGCTTCAGGTGGATGCGCACCTGGTTCGCGCCGACCGGTTCGGCGCGCTCGTAGTTGACGAACTGCGGGCGCGAGGGCGTGTAGCCGCGGCCGGTGTCGCCGAAGCCGAAGCGGTCGAGGTTGGCGACCACGACCGCCGGGGTGAGCGGGCTGCCGTCGCTGAAGGTGACGTCCTCGCGCAGGGTGAGCAGGAACTCGGTGTGGTCGGCGTTGTGCTCCCAGGCCGTGGCCAGCCACGGCTCCAGCTTTCCGGTCGCCGGGTCGAGGAACAGCAGCAGGTCGAACAGGTTCACCGAGACCGAGGAGTTCTGCCACAGGCGCAGGTCCTGCTGGGCGAAGCTGGTGAACGGGCCACTCTCCAGGAAGATCACATCGCCGCCGCGCCGCGGCTCGCCCACCTCGCCCGGCCCCGCCGCGCCGCCCGAACAGGCGGCCGCGCTCACCGACAGCGCGACGACGGCGAGCGCCCCGGCGAAGCGCCGGAAACGGGTGAAGACGGTCATGGTCGAGTACTCCTCGGGTGGATTGTTCGGGGTGGAACGTTGTCGGGATGGAAGGTTTTCGGGGTGGAGGGTTTGCCGGGGGCGGAGGGGGCGGGGCTCAGGCCGTGAGCGCGGCGGACAGTTCGCCCCGGAACGGGACGAGCTCGTCGAGGTGGACGGTGACGCGCTTCAGGCGGACCAGCCAGCGAGCGCCCGCGCCCGCCGCGGCCGGGTCGAGCGGTTGCCAGCCGACGCGGTCGCGGTGGGTCGGAAGTATCAGCAGCGCACCGGGTTCCGGCGGCGCGGCGGTCGCGGGCAGCGGGACGACGATGTGGTCGTACAGGCCCGGGAAGTCCTCGACCACGAATTCGGCGTCCAGCGCCGCCAGCGTCCCGGCGCGATCCGGGGCCCGTCCGTCGCGCCAGTGCGCCGAACGCACCTCGGTGGCCACGGTGAGCACCGCGCCGCGGCCGATGTCGCCGAGCACGGCATTGCGCGCCCTGCTCGCGGGCAGCGCGGCGAACACGCCGGTCAGGCCGATGTGCGCGGTCAGGGCGGCCGCCAGCTCGGCGTCGAGGGCGGTCAGTTCGGCGCGCAGGCGGGCGCCGGTGTGCCGGTCCCGCCCCGCCCCGGCCAGCGCGCGCACGCTCACCAGATGGTCGACGGCCTCGCGCAGCGCGGCGGCGCGCACGCCACCGGGGCCGGTGGCGGCGGTGTCCACCGGGAGCGCGGGATCGTCGAGGATCTCACGCACCGTGGTGACGGTGTCGTCGTCGAGGATCGTGGTGCCGGGAGCAACCATGGCTCAGCTCCTGAGGAAGGGATAGGCCCGCGACGCGCGGGGTGGGATGCCGACCGTCGCGCGATGGGTGACGTCGAAGAACGCGTTGATCCCGTTGCGCCTGCGCGCACCCACCGCACGGTGGTAGTCGGTGCCGTCGGCGGCGTTCATGATCGCGCGGGTGTTGTTGAAATCGCGCAGTTCTCGCTGCAGGGACACGAAGTGCGTGCCCGGCTTGCCGTCGTCGAGGGTGGCGAAGTCGCGCCGGTTGATCACCGGCACGTTGTCGACCCTTGCCCTGGCCGCGGCCTGGGCGTGCCCGACGATGCCGTGTTCGCGGACGGTGCGCTCGTAGGACTCGTAGTCGCTCGGCGCGTCGTCGGAGAACCGCTCGGCCTCGCGGGCGGTAACCGTCGGCGCGTACAGCAGCGCGGCCTGCTCGTCGCGGCTCCTGGCGTGCCAGCGCGCCACGTCGAGCACGATGCGGCTCACGTGCCCGGTGGTGCCGCCGGCCAGCGGGCCCGACTCGATGGTGATCGACCGCTCGGTGGCCTGATTGCCGCGGTGGATGGAGTGGAAACCGAACAGCAGCGGGGCGTTCGCCGGAATGCCGAGTTCGGGCAACGCCTCGGCGGGCAGCCCGGCGCCGACGAAACCGCGGCGCACCTGCTGGACCTTCAGGTACTCCCCCTGCGCTCCGGGGCCGGTGCCGAACAGCGCGTCCAGCGCGGCGTCGAGGATGTCGGGATGATCCGAGGCCAGGTGCACCACCAGGTCCGGGTCGTCGAGCACCGGGTCCTCCCAGCGCGACATGCGCGCGGGCGGGTTGATCAGGCCGACGTGCTCGGTGTGGCGGTCGAACCAGCGTTTGCCCCAGCCGAGGGTGGACAGCAGGCCGTCCGGGCCGTAGGCGTAGCGGCCCTCCAGTTCGGTGATGGCCTGTTCCAGGTGGCGGGCTCCCTCCGCGCCGGGGGAGCTCGCCAGTTCGGCGAAGACGAGCGCCTGGTGGCGGGGCGGGATCGGGCGGTCGAGCTCGTCGCGGCCGAACGTCGCCTCCCATTCGTGTTGTCCGGCGGGCAGGCTCATCCGGCCACCGCCTCGGCGGTCAGCACGGCCTCGCGGTCGGGACTCAGTTCGGCGAAGCGCGACACCAGGTCGGGCCCCTCGTCCCCGCCGGGGATGCTCAGGTCGAACAGCGCGGCGGTGCGGCCGGCGGCTGCGCCGGGATGCTCGATCGCGGTGAGCACGGCGGTGGCGATGCTCTCGGTGCTGACCAGTCCGTCGGCGTGCTTGTCACCGGTGAGCCTGGTCCGGTAGGCCGGGTCGTGGACGGTGGACAGCCAGGTGGGCCGCAGGATGGTGTACGGATTGCGGCCCGCCCGCAGGTGCGCCTCCAGCGCGTGCAGCGCCCAGGTGTTGGGCTTGGCGTTGCGGTGGGTCACGCCGTGGCCGACCAGGAAGTGGGAGATCAGCACGATGTGCACGCCGGGGCGTTCGGCGTCGAGGCGGTCGAGCAACAGGTGGCCGAGCGCGCGACCTGCGGCCTCGCCGTCGACCGGCTGCCACATGCCAGAGACGGTGGCGATGGTGGGGGCGAGGATCAGCGCGTCCGCGCGGCCGAGCGCGGCGTGCGCGTCCGCGACCGGCACCGGGCCGTCGGCGGGACGCTCGTAGCCGTGACCGCGCTCGCGGGCGCGCCGCTCGGTCTGCTCGCGGGCGTTCCAGATGCCGTTCACGTGGTGGGCGGCGCCTGCGTCGACGCCGAGGACCGGACTGAATTCGACGATGTGGGACATGGGTTTTCTCCTGTGATCGGTGTGCTCACCAGATGGGAACGGGAAGCCCGAGATGCTCGCGCAGCGTGGTCCCGGCGTATGCGCGGCGGAAGAGCCCACGCTCCTGCAGGATCGGGACCACCTCGTCGACGAAGGGGGCGAAGCTCTCGTCGATGACGTCGAACATGAGGTTGAATCCGTCGACATCGCCGGTGGCGAACCAGGATTCGATGGTGTCTGCGACGGTCTTCGGTCCGCCGGTGACGGTGAGGTGGCCGAAACCGTCGCGGACGATCTCGCGCACCGGGCGGCCGGTGTCGGCGAGGCCGGCCAGCGAGCGCAGGAAGCCCTCGGAGGTGGCGTGGCGCTGCGTCTCGAAGTGGCCTGCGTCCAGCGGCAGCGGGGCGTCCAGGTCGATCTCCTCGGCGGGGATGCCGAGGCGCTGGGCCAGCATGGCCAGGCTCGACGCCTCCGACTCCGGGTCGGCCAGCTCCTCGCGCCTGCGCCGCGCCTCCTCGTCGGTGGAGCCGAGGCACACCACCAGGCCCGGCAACGCGAGCACCGGTTTGCGGCCGGGCGCGCGGTGTTTCGCCGAGGCGGTGTCGAGCAGGTGGCGGTACTCGCGGGCGGCGCTTGGCGTGGCGGCGGCGACGAAGGTGGCGTCGGCGTGCCTGGCCGCCAGGTCGAGGCCCTCCGGGGAGCCACCGGCCTGGAAGACCACCGGCAGACCCTGCTCCGAGGGCGGCACCAGGCCGCCGCCGGTCACCTCGAAGAACCGGCCGCGGTGCGCGATCGGGCGCACCCTGTCCTTGTGCGCGTAGTGGCCGGTGGCCTTGTCGGCGACGATGGCGTCCGGCGCCCAGGTCCGCCACAGCGCCTGCACCACGTCGAGGAACTCCTCGGCCCTGGCATAGCGCTCCTGCTTGGGTGGCAGCCGCGCCAGACCGTAGTTGGGCGAGACCAGCGGGTTGTAGCTGGTGACGACGTTCCAGCCGGCCCGGCCGTGCGAGATGCGGTCCAGGCTGGCGATCGAGCGCGCCAGGTTGAAGGGGTGATGCCAGGAGGAGGACACCGTCGCCACCACGCCGACCCGCTCGGTGGCCTCGGCCGCGACGGTCAGGGCGAGGATCGGGTCGAGGGTGGCGCGTTGCGGCTCGCTCTCCCAGGTCGGAGTGAGGGCGGGCACGTCGGCGGTGAAGACCGCGTCGAACAGTCCGCGCTCGGCGGTGCGGGCCACGCGGGCGTAGAAGTCCGGTTCGGCGGTGCCGAGCGGGTCGATGCCGTCCCGGCGCCAGGCGTTGCGATACGAGCCGTGCCCGGGGCAGTTGACGCCCAGGTGCAGCGGCGGTTGCTCGGGCACGTCACGCCCCTTCCGCTCAGGCGTGCGCGGGCAGCAGGGCGGGTCTGCCGGTGCGGCCGCGGCGGCGCGGCGCCGGGTCGCGGTCCAGCCAGGACGGCAGCCATCCCTCGTCGGCGCGATTGAGAGTCACCCCGGGCGGCACGATCTCGTCGATGGCGTCGAGCACCGCTTCGTCGAGGGTGATGCCGGGGACGTCGAGCAGGGGCTCCAGGTGCTCGTAGGTGCGCGGTCCGATGATGACGCTGTCCACCTCCGGGTGCTCGAGCACGAACGCCACCGCCAGCTGCGGCAGGGTCAGACCCGCCTCCGCCGCCAGCTCGCCGAGCCGGATCGCCTTCTCGCGCTTGACGCGGTTGATCGGCAGGTCGGGGTCGTGCCGGGCGGGCTGGCGCGCCGCGCGGGCCGAGGGCGGAGCCTCGCTGCCCGGGACGTGACGCCCGGACAGCCATCCGCCCGCCAGCGGGCTCCAGGTGAGCACGCCGAGGCCGTAGCGTCCGGCGACCGGCAGGGTGGCCCGTTCGGCGCCCCTGGCCAGGATCGAGTAGGGGGTCTGCTCGGTGGCGGGCCTGCTGCGGCCGTCGCGGGCGGCGGCCCACTGCGCCTCCACCAGCAGGTGCGGCTCGTTGGTCGTGGTGCCGTAGTAGCGGATCTTGCCCTGGCGCACGAGATCGTCGAGCGCGCCGACGGTTTCGGCGATGTCGACCTCGGGGTCGGGCTTGTGCTGCTGGTAGATGTCGATGTGGTCGACGTTCAGGCGGCGCAGCGAGTTCTCCACGGCCTGCTGGATCCAGCGCCGCGAGCTGCCCCTGGTGTTGATCCCGTCGGACCACTGGCTGTGGAACTTGGTCGCGATGATCACCTCGTCGCGGCGGCCCTTGACGGCCTTGCCGACGATGATCTCGCTCTCGCCCTGCGAGTAGGAGTCGGCGGTGTCGATGATGTTGATGCCCGCGTCGAGGGCGCGGTGGATGATCCGCACCGCCTCGTCGGTGTCGTCGACGGCGCGCGAACCGAAGTTCATCGCGCCGAGGGTGAGCGGGCTGATCTTCACTCCCGTACGGCCGAGCGTGCGGTAACTCACTGCTGTATCCGATCCTTCGACTGACTCGCGCGGATGCGCTGCGATTCAGTCTGTGATCGGGTCACGACCCGAACAACGAAGTTCCGCTTCGACAATCGGGTAGAGAAATTGGGCATTCGCCCCGCTCACGACCGCGAGGGCGGGTTGATCTCCGGTGCGTGGCGCGTGCTACGTATCGGCAATATATGAAAATCTATGACCGAAACTAGATTTCGATAGAAACCCGTCGACCAGACGACTCGCACCCGCACAAGTCTTTCTTCCTATTTCTAGTAACAACACAATACTCGCGTAGATATCGCGAGGAAGGCCGGAATCGGCGCACCCGGCGGCAGAGCGGGAGCGGTTGCGCATCAGGTGCGTAACAGCCGGTTACGGGGGCTAACGGCGTGGCTATGGATATCGACATCCCGGCACACCGCCCCACCCCGTGGGCTCAGGCCACTGGGAGAAAAGCATGTTCGTTCCACGTCTCGGCACCGCCGGTGAGCATGCCGCCGCCGCGCCCGCCTCCCCTGCGCCCACCTCCCCTGCGCCCGCTCGCCCCGCGCCCGCCTCCCTTGCGCCCGCTCGTCCCGCGCCCGCTCGTCCCGCGCCCGCCGCCCCGCCCCGGATCGAGCCGCCCGCCCCGGACAGCACGCCCGTCACCGTGCGCACCGACGACGGCGTCGATCTCGCCGTGCGCGTGTCCGGCCCGGACGAGGCGGCGCTGACGCTGGTGTTCACCCACGGCCACTGCCTGCGCACCGACTCGTGGACGCGGCTGTGCGCGCGGCTGCGGACGCGCTACGACCGCGAGGTGCGGCTGGTCTGTTACGACCACCGCGGGCACGGCGAGTCGGGCGCGGGCCACCCGGCCACGTACACCATCGACCAGCTGGCTCGCGATCTCGACGCGGTGCTGCGCGCGGTGGCGCCCACCGGGCCCGTGGTGCTGGTCGGGCACTCGATGGGGGCCATGGTGCTGCTGGCCTACTCGCGGCTGTTCGCCGAGGCGATCGGCACCAGGGTGGCGGGCGTGGGCCTGATCGCGGGCGCGGCCACCGGCCTGACCGACATCGGCCTGGCCAGGCTGTTGCACCGCTACGCGGTGACCTCGCTGCAGGCGGTGATCCGGCGGGCGCCCAGGGCGGTGCTGGCATCCAAGCGGCTGTCGAGCAGGCTGTTCGAGCCGTTGGCGCGCGGGGCCGACTCGGGCGCGCACACCATCAGCCCCTACCTGCTGGCGGTGGCGACCACGGTGCTCAACGAGACTCCGCTTGACACCATGGCGGGCTTCCTCACCTCGCTCATCCACTTCGACGAGGTGGAGGGGCTGCATCGGCTCGGCGCGGTGCCGACGCTGGTGCTGGCCGGTTCGGCCGATGTGGTGGTGCCCTTCGCGCACTCGGTGGTGCTGGCCTCCCAGCTGGCCGACTGCGAGCTGGTGCGGGTGCAGGGGGCCGGGCACAGCGTGATCGGTGAGCGCACCGAGGAGGTGGCCGACGCGCTCACTCGGCTGATCGCGCGCACCGGCGTCCCGGTCGCGGGCGATGGAGTCACCGGTGTCGCCGGGGCAGGCGGATTCGCCATCGCGGGCTGACGCGGGCGACAGGGCAGCAATTCCGAACACGCCGCAGCGGGGCGGAGTCTGCCCGTGTCGCACATCGCCGTCGATCATTGGCAACTTCGCGGCAATTGGTACGGGTGCGAAATTCCCGGGACTCCGAGCCGCCGTTCAGGTACTGTGTCATAGATCACGTTGTGTGGTGGGTCACATGATCCGGTGAGGTATGGCCTGCGGGTAACCCGCGAGTCGGCACCCCGCTCCGGGTCCGCACGTCCGCCAGGAACTCAGGAGGAAACGATGACACGCAGCGATATCGCGGAACTGCGCTACGCGGTCAACCAGCTCCGGCAATCCATCGGCGCACTGCGCACCCACTACGGCGACGCGAACCCGGTGCGCCGGCTGGAGAACGACCTCGAGCGGCTCACCATCGACGCCGACGAGTTCGAGCAGTCGCCACCGCCGGAGGTGGAGCGCCGGCGCTCGCAGGACACCATTTACGTGCCCGACAGCAAGTCCGACGAGGCGGCCTGGATGGGCGCCCAGGACGAGGGTCTGGGCTTCCACTCACGCCCGCGCACCACCTGAGGCGCACCACCTGAGGCGCACCGGCCTGAGGCGCACGACCGGCCGGAACAGACCGGTCGCCGCCGGGCAGGTCATGGGCGCTGTGTCCGCTTGGCGGCACGGTGCTTGCCCGCCCGCTTGTTCGGCGCCGCGCCGTGGAAGCGCGCCCCCGCGGGCGCCTGCACGGGCGGCGGCGCCACCGCCGACTCGAACAGCGCCGCGATCCCGTGGTCGTGGCCGAGCGAGATGGCCTCCAGCGCGTACTGCCCGCCGGTGCGCGCCAGCTCGTGCAGCATGGTGGTCATGATGCGCAGGCCGGTCGCGCCCACCGGATGACCGAGCGCGATGGAGGAGCCGTTGACGTTCAGCCGGTCGTGGGGGTCCAGATCCCACTCCCGCGCCAGCGCCAGCACCTCCACCGCGAATCCCTCGTTGACCTCGATGAGATCGAGGTCGTCGAGCACGAATCCGGTGCGGCCGAGCAGTTTCGACACCGCCGGAGCCGCGCCGAGTGACGGCGTGTCGGTGTCGCTGCCCGCCGCCGCCCAGCCGACCAGATAGGCCATCGGCTCCAGCCCGAGCTCCTCCAGCTTGTCCTCGGCGACGACGAGGCAGGCCGAGGCACCGTGCCGGTGGGTGCTCATGTTGCCCGCGGTGACCACGCCGTCGGACAGCAGCGGGCGCAGCGCGGCCAGGGTGTGCGAACTCAGCTCGCCGTCCACGCCCTCGTCACGCAGGATGCGGTGCCCGCCGGTGTCGTCGGCGGCGATGCCGTATTCGGGCCGGTCGGCGCGCACGCTGACCACCTCGGCCCCGAAACAGCCCTGCCGCCACGCTCTGGCCGCCTTGCGGTGACTGGCCGCGGCGAACTCGTCGGCCTCGGCCCTGGTGATGCCGTAGTGCCTGGCCACCGCCTCGGCATTGGCCAGATCGATGGACGAGGACGACCAGGAGCGAGCGGCCGCCGCGATACCACCGCCGTGACGCGCGCCGACCGGGCCGTACCCGCCCTGACCGTAGCCGCCCTGACCGTAGCCTGGACGACTGTGGCCGGGTTGGCCGTAACCGCCGGAACCGCCCGGGCCGTATCCGTTCTGCGCCAGGGGATTCGGCATCTGCCCGGTCGTGGCGTAGCCGTTCGGCGGCAGCGGACGCTGCGGTCCGGCGGCGGGCGCTCGGTAGCTGTTCGGCCCGTAACCCGCGGGCGCGTAGTCGTTCACGCCGTAGTCGCTGCGCGCGCTGCCGCCCGGCCGCGGCGGCATGATCGTCGGGACCGACCGGATGACCGGCGGCCCGTAACCGCCCGCCGCCGATCCGCCGGGGCCGAAGCCCTGCCCGCCGCCGCGCGGTCCGTAGCCCGCCGCCGGCCTGCCCACCGCGCCGGGACTCCCCGGCCCGTCGCCGCCCGCTTCGACGCCGCCCGCGACCACCACGTCGGCCGCGCCGGTCTGCACCATCATGGCCGCGGTGATGACCGCCTGGAGTCCACTGCCGCTGTGCCGGTCGGTGACGAAACCCGGTACGGCGAACGGCAATCCGGCCTCCCTGGCGGCCAGCTTGCTCAGATCGGGGCCCGCGTTCATGCCCGCGCGCGAACAGGCCATCGCGACATCCTCGATCCGCCACGGATCGATGCCGGAACGCTCGATGACCGCCGATAGCACGGTGGAGGCCAGCCATTGCGCCGGCATCCTGGACAGTGCCCCGCCGTCGACCCCGCTCGGGGTCCGAACCGGCGCAACTATCGCGGCTCTTCTCATGGTCGGTATCTCCTTACCCGGCAGGTGTCCCGGAGTGTGCTGACACTGGCCCCACGCAGGTCAGCAGGTATCGCTAGGGAAAGGGGAACACGCCGATGTTGCGAAGACGTGACATCTGGGAAGCCATCTCGGCCACGTGAGCCAGACCACGATTGTGTGGCGCAAATCATAGGAACCGGAGGCGGTCGAACTCGCCGAGACCGCCCACGGGCGGTAGACCACCTGACGTAAGGTGCTGTGCATCACATTCAGAGCGCGGACGGTATCGACCACCGGCACGCGGCCCGCAACGACCGCGACGGCGTCGATCCCCGCCCGCCGAGCGAAACAGCGAGGCGTCTCGTGAGTGCCGCACCGACCGCCGTCCGCGAAGGGACGGGTGTTTTCAGCAGGACCAGGGCCAGAATCGCCGAGCGCACGCTGCGCACCGACCGTTGGTGGGTGCCACCGCTGCTCACGGTGCTCGGCCTCGGCACCTTCGTCGTCTACGCGACGATCAGATCCTTTGTCCGCACGGCATATTGGGTGCCGGAGTACCACTACCTCACGCCGTTCTACTCACCCTGCCTGAGCGATTCGTGCGTGCCGGGGTCGAGCCATTTCGGCACCCCGTTCCCGGAACTGCCGATGTGGATCCCGCTGGGATTCGTGGTGCTGCCGTTCCTGCTCGGCTTCCGCCTGACCTGCTACTACTACCGCAAGGCCTACTACCGCTCGGTCTGGTTCTCCCCGCCCGCCTGCGCGGTGGCCGAGCCGCACGGGCGCTACACCGGCGAGACCAGGCTGCCGCTGATCGTGCAGAACGTGCACCGCTACTTCTTCTATGTGGCGCTGATCGTCTCGTTGATCAACACCTACGACGCGTTGTCGGCATTCCACGGCGCCGACGGCGGATTCGGGCTCGGCCTCGGCAATTTCGTGCTGATCGGCAACGTCACGCTGCTGTGGGCCTACACCCTGTCGTGCCATTCGTGCAGGCACGTCACCGGCGGCAGGCTCAAGCACTTCTCCGCGCACCCGATCCGCTACAAGTTCTGGACCTTCGTCTCCAAGCTCAACACCAGGCACATGGAACTGGCCTGGATCACCCTCGGCACCCTCGTGCTCACCGACCTCTACGTGCTGCTGGTCGCCAGCGACACGATCTCGGACCTGCGGTTCGTCAACTGACCCGCACCGGCTTCAGGAGTACTCCCAGTCATGCCAGAAGTGGAACGACACGCCTACGACGTGGTGGTCATCGGTGCGGGCGGCGCCGGACTGCGGGCGGTGATCGAAGCGCGCGAACGCGGCCTGCGGGTGGCGGTGGTGTGCAAATCGCTGTTCGGCAAGGCGCACACCGTGATGGCCGAGGGCGGCTGCGCGGCCTCGATGGGCAATGCCAACGAAAAGGACAACTGGCAGACCCATTTCAAGGACACCATGCGCGGGGGCAAGTTCCTCAACAACTGGCGCATGGCCGAGCTGCACGCCAAGGAGGCGCCGGACCGGGTCTGGGAGCTGGAATCCTATGGCGCGCTGTTCGATCGCACCGCCGACGGCCGGATCAGCCAGCGCAATTTCGGCGGCCACACCTACCCCCGGCTCGCGCACGTCGGTGACCGCACCGGCCTGGAGATCATCCGCACCATGCAGCAGAAGATCGTCGCGCTGCAACAAGAGGACCACGCCGAGACCGGCGACTACGAGGCGCGCATCAAGGTCTTCGCCGAGTGCACAGTCACCGAACTGCTCACCGACGCCGGCCGCATCTGCGGCGCCTTCGGCTACTGGCGCGAGTCGGGCAAGTTCGTGCTGTTCGAGGCGCCCGCGGTGGTGCTGGCCACCGGCGGCATCGGCAAGTCCTACAAGGTCACCTCCAACTCGTGGGAGTACACCGGCGACGGGCACGCGCTGGCGCTGCGGGCCGGGGCGACGCTGATCAACATGGAGTTCCTGCAGTTCCATCCCACCGGCATGGTCTGGCCGCCCAGCGTCAAGGGCATCCTGGTGACCGAAGGCGTGCGCGGCGACGGCGGCGTGCTGAAGAACTCCGACGGCAAGCGGTTCATGTTCGACTACATCCCGCCGGTGTTCAAGGGCCAGTACGCCGAATCCGAGGCCGAGGCCGACCAGTGGTTGAAGGACAACGACTCCGCGCGCCGCACCCCCGACCTGCTGCCGCGCGACGAGGTGGCCCGCGCCATCAACGAGGAGGTCAAGGCGGGCCGAGGCACCGAGCACGGCGGGGTCTATCTGGACATCGCCTCCCGGCTGCCCGCCGAGGAGATCAAGCGCAGACTGCCGTCGATGTATCACCAGTTCAAGGAACTGGCCGATGTGGACATCACCGCCGAGCCGATGGAGGTCGGGCCGACCTGCCACTACGTGATGGGCGGCATCGAGGTCGACCCGGACACCGGGGCCGCGACGGTGCCTGGCCTGTTCGCCGCGGGGGAGTGCTCCGGCGGCATGCACGGCTCCAACCGGCTCGGCGGCAACTCGCTGTCGGACCTGCTGGTCTTCGGCAGGCGGGCCGGGGTCGGCGCGGCCGACTACGTGCTCGGACTCGACCGTCGTCCCTCCGTGCCGGAGCAGGCGCTCGACGAAGCGGCCAGGACGGCCCTCGCCCCCTTCGACCCGCCCGCCGACGGCCGCGGCGAGAACCCCTACACCCTGCACACCGATCTGCAGCAGGTGATGAACGATCTGGTCGGCATCATCCGCAAGGAGCACGAGCTGGCGCAGGCGCTGGAGCGGCTGGCCGAGCTGCGCGCGCGCTTCGGCTCGGTCACCGTCGAGGGCCACCGGCAGTTCAACCCCGGCTGGCACCTGGCGCTGGACCTGCGCAACATGCTGTTGGTCAGCGAATGTGTGGCGCGAGCGGCATTGCTGCGCACCGAGAGCCGCGGCGGGCACACCCGCGACGACCATCCCGGCATGGACCCGGCCTGGCGCAACAAGCTGCTGGTCTGCTCGGTGGAGCAGGGCGCGGCGGCCGACCCGGTGGCCCCGCCGGTGCGGGTGACGCCGAAGGAGCAGATCCCCATGCGGGAGGACCTGCTGGCGTTGTTCGACCTCACCGAACTCGAGAAGTACTACGACCGGGCGGAACTCGCCGGTCATCCCGCGGGAGCCGATTCGGAAGGGCAGGGCTGACTCATGGGGTACGACGCGCGGTTCCGCGTGTGGCGCGGTGACGCCGCGGGCGGGGCGCTGGAGGACTTCACCGTCGAGGTCAACGAGGGCGAGGTGGTGCTCGACATCATCCACCGCCTGCAGGCCACCCAGGCGCCCGACCTCGCGGTGCGCTGGAACTGCAAGGCGGGCAAGTGCGGATCCTGCTCCGCGGAGATCAACGGCAGGCCGAGGCTGCTGTGTATGACCAGGATGTCGACCTTCGCCCGCGACGAGCTGGTGACGGTCACGCCGATGCGCACCTTCCCGATCATCCGTGACCTGGTCACCGACGTGTCGTTCAACTACCAGAAGGCGCGCGAGATCCCCTCGTTCACTCCGCCGGCGGGTCTGGCGCCCGGGGAGTACCGGATGCGGCAGGTGGATGTGGAGCGGTCGCAGGAATTCCGCAAATGCATCGAGTGCTTCCTGTGCCAGAACACCTGCCATGTGGTGCGCGATCACGAGGAGAACAAGGAGGCCTTCGCGGGCCCGCGATTCCTGATGCGCATCGCGGAACTGGAAATGCATCCGCTCGATGTGGCCGATCGCCGCGAAATGGCCCAGGAAGAACACGGCCTCGGTTACTGCAATATCACCAAATGCTGCACCGAGGTCTGCCCGGAGGGCATCAAGATCACCGACAACGCGCTGATCCCGCTCAAGGAGCGGGTGGTCGACCGCAAGTACGATCCGCTGGTCTGGTTGGGCAACAAGCTCTTCCGACGCTGAGCAGCTGCCACGTGCCGAGCCGCGGGGGGGGGCCGGCGCCCCCCCCCCGCGCGGCGGGGGGGGGGGGGGCCGCGGGGCGCCCCGCCCCCCCCCCCCCCCCCCCACCCCCCCCGCGCG
>NZ_JARWRU010000907.1 GCF_029867845.1 Nocardia farcinica
GCCGGGGGCCCACCTTGGGGGTCGGGGGGGGGGGGGCCCCCCCCCCCATCGATTGTTTGGGGGCGGCCACTACCCCCGCGCTTTAGGCCTTTCCTTTTACCTGGGGGGCGGGCGGCCCCGGCCCGCGGCGCGGCACTCGGACGCGGCCCGCCAGCCAGCGGCCCGCGAGCTGGGCGGTGGAGGGGAAGGGGGTGCCGTCGAGCCGGGCGACGGTGCGCAGCAGACTGTCCTCCATCTCCCTGGTCACCGGGGCGTCGAGCTGGCGCAGCCACGCGCGCTGGCCGTAGCGGTGCGCCCACACCAGCACGGCCTCGCGCAGGTTGTGCAATTGGACGCCGCGGTGCTTGTCGCCGGTCCACATGTCGGTCAGCGAGTGGCCGAGTTCGGCATGCCAGATCAGGGCGGGCAGATCGTCGAGGACGACCGACATGCCGACGTGGTTGACCGGGCTGTTGGTGGTCATGCGGATCACCCGGTCGGCGGCGGATGTGCCTCGGAACAGCCAGATGTCACCGGTTCTGGTGATGTCGAGCGCCTGGTCGAGACTGATGCTCTTACCCCTCATGGAGCTAGCCTAGGCGTTATGAGGTGGTGGAAGGCAGTGGGTTTGGCAGGTGCGGCCGGTGTGGTAGCCACCGGTGTGATCGTGGCGCGCGCCGAACGCCGCCGCCGCGCCTATACGCCCGAGCAGGTCCGGGAACAGTTGCACGCGCGCTTCGCCCAGGCCACCGCGGCTGCCGAGGCCGCCGGGTCCGTCGCGGCCGCGCCGGCCGAACCGACTCGGGCACAGCGGATCCGCGAACGGCTCGGCGCGGCGCTGCGCCGGCTCCGGCCGGGCACCTGATCCGATCCGGCGTCCGGGGGCGGCGGGCGGGCTAGGCGAGCGGCAGCCGCATGACCGTGAGCGGCAGGCCCGAGGAGGTGGTCCAATCCCGCTGCGGCACACGCTCGAAGCCGAGGCGGTCGTAGAGGCGGCGGGCATCGGCCATGGCGGGCATGGTGGTGAGGACCACGGCGGCGAGGGATTCGGCGCGGGCGATCTCGATCACGCTGCGCACCAATGT
>NZ_JARWRU010000908.1 GCF_029867845.1 Nocardia farcinica
GGGCGGGGGGCGGGGGGCGCTCCGGCTGCGGCGGGGCCCGCGCCCCCCCCCCCCCCCCTCCCCCCCCCGCCCCCCCCCCCCCCCCCCCCCCCCCCCCCCCCCCCCCCCCCCACGCCCGCCTTGTCGAACACCGACTTGAGATGGTCCTGCACGGTGTAGGTGGACAGGTGCAGGCTCGCGGCGATCTCTTTGGTGTCGATGCCCTGCAACACCAGCTGCACCACGTCGCGTTCGCGCGCGGACAGGTTGTAGGCGGCGACCACGATGGACACGATCTCCGGCGGCCGCGCCTCCTCGATGGTGATGACCACCTCGCCCTGCCTGCCGTCGCGGGAGATCAGCGGCCCGGCGTGCAGCACCAGCCACATGCCGCTGACCGTGCGCAGCCGGGCGCGCGGCGGCACCGAGGTCTCGCCGCGCCCGTAGCGCCTGGCCGCGCCGACCAGCGAGGCGACCGGGGCGAGCGGATCGCCGCCCGCGCTGCCGAAGTTGATGTCGGCCAGTCGCTGTTCGGCGCCGAGGCTCATCTGCGAGATCTGGTCGTCGGCGTCGACGATGACCACGGCGGGCCCGGTGACCGGGGTCGGCGCGGGCGCCTCGGCGAGCCGGGCGAGCATGCCGGTGCGCACGCCGTGCGCGAATGGCGCGGCCAGCGAGGCCAGGAACTGCACCTCACCCGCGTCGAACGGCTCGTCGTCGGGGCCGCGGAACAGCGCCATGGCGCCCCACACCTGGCTGCTGTCGCGGAAGACCAGCCGCGCCTCGTCGCCGAAGTCGAAGCGCGGTTTCATGAAGCTCGCCATCCGGCCCGAGAGTTCCACCTCGCCGCCGGTCGACAGGTGCACCGCCGCCGCGGGCACCTCGGCCCGGGCCAGTTCGGTGAAGGCGGTCGGCTCCACGGTGCCGTATTCGATCAGGCCGAACTCGTGGTCGTGGCTGTTGCGGTCGCGCAGGTGGCCGTATTTGCGCGCGCTGGTGAGCATGTGCGTCGCCGGGTCGTGCGTGGCGATGCAGGCCGCGACCCAGGGCACCGCGCGCGCCACCGAGTCGACGGCCTCCTGCAGGAAGGTGTCCAGGTCGAGGCCGGCGCGGGCGACCACGTCCACATCCTGTCGCACCCGTGCCGCTGTGAGTCCTCGAGCCATGAGCAGAATTGTGCGCGCCCGGGACCGGGGGCGCCATCCCAGAACTCTGGGGAGTCCGAAACCCGGCGCTGCCGGCGCGATGTGCCAGGCTCGGTGTGGTGACGAACTGGTTCGAACGCGGTGGCCGGGCCTACGCGCGATTCCGCCCCGACTATCCCGCCCGGCTGGGCGAGTTCCTGGCCGGGCTCGCCCCCGCCGCCGACCTCGCCGTCGACGTCGGATGCGGCAGCGGACAGTTGACCGCCCGGCTCGCCCCCCACTTCGCGACGGCGCTCGGGGTGGAACCCAGCGCCGACCAGCTCGCCCACGCCGAGGCCGCCGGGAACGTGCGCTACGTCCGCGCCGCGGCCGAGCGGCTGCCGGTGGCAGGCCGCAGCGCCGCGCTGATCACCGCCGCCCAGGCCGCGCACTGGTTCGACCGGCCCGCCTTCTACGCCGAGGCGCGCCGGATCGCCGTCGACGGCGCCGTGCTCGCCCTCGTCAGCTACGGGGTGCTCGAACTCGACGCCGAGCTCACCCCGAGGTTCGACCGCTTCTACCGAGAGGATATCGGCCCGTACTGGCCGCCGGAACGCCGCTGGGTGGACACCGGCTACGCCGACATCGACTTCCCGTTCGCCGAACATCCGGCGCCGCGCCTGGTCATCGAGAAGGATTGGGCGCTGGCGGAATTCCTCGGCTACCTGTCCACCTGGTCGGCGGTGCGCCGGGCCGAGCAGGCGGGCGAACAGGACATGCTGCGCGCCTTCGCGGCCGAGCTGGCCGAGGCGTGGGGTGATCCCGCGACGACCCGCCGGGTGTGCTGGCCGATTGCCATGCGGCTGGCGGTGCTGTGAGATCGGCCGCCGTCGTGTTGCCGCCCGGTCGGCGGTGGGAGTAGGTTCGCAACTCGTGGTCGCCCTCGGCGGCCCCTGGCGGGCCCCGGGCGGGCCGGGCCCCCGAAAAACACCCGGGCCCCCGCCCGCGGG
>NZ_JARWRU010000909.1 GCF_029867845.1 Nocardia farcinica
GGCCCCCCGCGCGCCCCGCGGCGCGGGGCTCCGCCCGCCCGACCCAGGGGGGGGCCGCGGCGGCCGGGGCGACCCTGTGGACCGCCGCGGACTGGTGGGCGGCAGACCCCGCGCCGGGCGCGCCGGTGGCCGAGGCCCCGGTGCCGACCGCGCGGGTCGAGCAGCAGCCGCACGCGCACGCGCCCACCGAGCGCGACATCGCGCCGGTGCGGCCCGCCGCGACGTTCGACGCCGACCCCGAGGAGGATCCCGAGGACTCCACCCGCACCTCGGTGCCGACCTCGATGATGGACGCCGTCGACGACCGGCCCGCCGAACAGCCGGGCCCGGTGGCGGGCACCAATCCGGCGCCGCGCCCCGACCCGGAGTTGCAGCGCAGGCTGGAGGCCACCGCGCGCGCGACCGCGCTGACGGTCAAGGTGCTCGGATTCAAGTGCGCCCGCGCCCATCCCAGTGATCCCCGCTCGGCGTTCTGCACGGTGTGCGGCATGCCGGTCGACCAGACCCAGGCGCTCATCGAGGTGGTCCGCCCGCCGCTCGGCATGCTGATCCTCGACGACGGCATGACCTACATGCTGGCCGCCGACGCGGTGCTCGGCCGCGACCCCGAGCACTCCGACGCCGCCCACCAGGGCCTCGTGCCGTTGAAGATCGACGACGTCTCCGGTGGCATGTCCCGCGCGCACGCCGAGATCCGGCTGGTGAACTGGGATGTCACGGTGGTCGACCGCGGCTCCACCAACGGCACCAGGGTCAGGCCGCCCGGCTACCGGGACTGGATCCGGCTGCACCCCTACCAGCCGATGACGCTGATCCACGGAGCGGAGATCATGCTCGGCAACCGGGTGCTCCGCCTGGAACCGGCCGCGCCCCCGCCCTTCGGCGGTTGAACCGCTCCGCGACGAACGCGGCGTCGCCGTGCCCGGCCGGTCAGGAATACCGGGAGGTGCAGGTGTTCTCGCCGTACAGCACGCCGGCGCGGAAGGCGTCGACCCTGGCGAATCCGCTCGGCACCGTCTTACCCTGCACGTCGCTGGCGGCCAGGCCGTCGGTGAGCAGACCGGAGACCGCCTCGTCCAGATCGCCCGCCGCCAATGAGATGTTGCCCTCGGAGCGCTGCCGGTTCGGGTCGGCCAGTTCACCGGTCACCACGCCCGCCAGGCAGGCGGCGCGCAGGCCGGTCTTGGCGCCGCTGAGCGACTGCCCGGCGGCGTGCTGCACGGCCAGGGTGTAGCGGGCGATGAACACGACGTAGCCGTTGTAGTCGCCGGAGACCTTCAGCGGCAGCGGGTCGTCCGGGTCGCTGTCGTCGGTGCCGCGCTCGGCCAGCAGCGGGATGTCGGTGGCGATGGTGTTGTCGGCCGGGCAATACGACACCGGGGCGGTGGTCACCCCGTCGGCGCAGGAGATGGTGGCGCCGGAGTAGTCGTAGGTGGGCGGCTCGTCCAATGGCAGGATCGAGGCCAGCGCCTTGCTCAGTTCGATCAGGCTGTCCTTGTCGATCGGGTACTCGCCGTCGTGGCCGCCGAGGGTCTGCGGCAGATTGCCGCGCCGCTGGTTGATCTCGTCGATGTCGATGCTCTTGCAGGCCACCGGGCCGTCGGTGAAACCGATCTGCACGGCTGTCACCCGCTCGAACGCCGAGCCGTGCACGCTGTCCGGGTCGTCGGGGTCGCTGTCGCGGATGGCGACCGTCGCGGCGAGCACCGAGTTCAGCCCGTCGGAGGTGTTGATGGTGAAGTGCGCCGACTTGTCCTCGGCGACATGGCGGATGAACGCCCCGGCGAAGCAGTCGGCCTGCTGCTCCTTGACGATCACCGGATCCTTGCCGGTGACGATCTGGGACTGGTCCTGGATGGAGTGCCCGTACTCGTGGGCGAGCACCATGACCACCGCCATCTGGCCGAATGCCTCGGTCATGGTGGGCAGCAGCACCGCGCGGTCCCAGCCGATCGACTTGTCCAGCCTGCAGTAGGCGGCGTTCACCAGGCGGTAGGTGGACTCCTTGCAGAACTCCGGCCCCGTGGACCGGCGGTCCCTGGCGCTCCAGGACACCAGCCGCTCGACCGGGACGAACTCGCCGCCGAAGGCCTTGGGGTACTCCACCCGCCAGTAGGTCTCGATGTCCTCGACGGCGTTGAGCGCCAGGGTGTCGATCTCTCCGCCGTCGCCGTTGACCGCGGTCAGGGTGGTGTCGGGGACGCCCTCGCGCGGGCCGCTCGGGCCGCTGGTGGTTGGCAGGCCTGCCACCTTGAAGGGGTCGTCGTAGACCGAGACGGCGCGGCCGTCGACCGAGCGGGTGCAGCCCGCCAGCACGGCGAATACGCAGAGTACGACGGTGAGGACGGTGGTCGCTCGGAGTCTGGCCAAGGCTCCCCCTCGTCGGCCTGTTCTGCGGTCGAAATCGTGTGCCGGATCGGGGGTGGACGAGCTTCCGGGGCCCCTCCCGATGTCCGGTCGATGGCATAGTATCCGCTGCATGTCTTCACCGGGGGCGCGCACCATCACCGTGCGCCATGATGGAACGGAACGGACGTTCGATCCGAATCAGCAGATCACTCTGGGGCGTGCCCCGGAAGTGACGCTGTTCGTCGACAGTCCGTTGGTGTCGCGAGTGCACGCGACATTGACCTGGCAGGGGAGCGGCTGGGTCCTCACCGACAACGGAAGCACGAACGGCGTTTTCGTCGACGCTCGGCGCCTGAGCGGGCCGGTCACCATCGACCGTCCCACCCAGGTTCGGCTGGGCGACGCGATCAGCGGCCCGTTGCTGCACCTGCTTCCCAGCGCGCCGCCGCGGCAGCCGCCCCCCTCGGGGCCGATGTCCCAGGGGCAGATGCCGCATCAGGGCAGGTCGGCGCCGCCGCAGCGGCCGAGCTATCAACGCCCGCCGACCCCGCCCTTCCCCCAGCACCAGCCCGGCCCCGGCTCCGGTCAGCAGCCGGTGGCCGGTTCGTACGCCGGCGGACGCCCGCAGCAGCCCGCCCCGCCCGGTCCGCACCCGGGCAGGCAGGCCCATCAGCCGCCGTCCGCGCCACAGCCTCCTGTGCCCCAGTCGTCCGGGCAGCAACCTTCGGTACCGCAATCTTCCGGGCAGCAGCCGAACGTCAACATGACCACCAAGGCCGACACCTCGGCCCTGCCGCCGCTGCGGGCGCGCAACTCCACCGCGCCGATCGCGCGGGCCGACCGGCTGCCGCCCGGCGGCCTCGCCATCGGCCGAACCAGCGACAACCAGATCGTCGTCAACGATCCGCTGGCCTCGCGCAAGCACGCGCGGCTGGTGGCGGGCCCGGAGGGCCTGACCATCGAGGACCTCGGCTCGGCCAACGGCACCTTCGTCAACGGCACCCGCCAGCAGCGCAGCGTGCTGCGCGAGGGCGATGTGGTCACCATCGGCAACATCGACTTCGCCGTGCAGCAGGGCACGCTGGTGCTGCGCCAGAAGCCGATCGCCGAACAGGGCCTGCACGTGCACGGCGTCGGCTTCACCGTCGAGAACAACAAGCAGCTGCTCGTCGACGTCAACATGCAGGCGGGCCGGGGCACGCTGACCGCGCTGATCGGCCCGTCGGGCGCGGGCAAGTCGACGCTGTCGAAGCTGATCGCGGGCAACACCCAGCCCTCGGCGGGCGTGGTCACCTTCGAGGGCCGCAATCTGCACGCCGAATACGAGGCGCTGCGCTCGCGTATCGGCATGGTGCCCCAGGACGACGTGCTGCACCGGCAGCTGACCGTCCGCCAGGCGCTGGGCTACGCCGCCGAGCTGCGGCTGCCGCCGGACACCACCAAGGCCGACCGCCAGCAGGTCATCGACGGCGTGCTGGCCGAGCTCTCGCTCACCGAGCACGCCGACACCAGGGTGGACCGGCTCTCCGGCGGCCAGCGCAAACGCGCCTCGGTCGCCCTGGAACTGCTCACCGGTCCCTCGTTGCTGATCCTCGACGAGCCCACCTCCGGTCTCGACCCGGCGCTGGACCGGCAGGTCATGGTGATGCTGCGCGAGCTGGCCGACGCGGGCCGCGTGGTCATCGTGGTCACCCACTCGGTGGCCTGCCTCGACATGTGCGACCAGGTGCTGCTGCTCGCGCCCGGCGGCAAGACGGCCTTCTGCGGTCACCCGGCCGGGGTGGGCGCGGCCATGGGCACCAGCGACTGGGCGGAGATCTTCGCCGAGGTGGCCGCCAATCCCGACCAGGCCTTCGCGGCCTATCGCTCGCGGCAGGCCTTCGCGCCGCCACCCCCGCCGCCGTCGAACTACGGCCCGGCGGGCTCGCCGCCGAAGACCAGCTCGATCAAACAGTTCTCCACCCTGGTGCGCAGACAGCTTCGGCTCATCGCCTCCGACCGGGTGTACGCGCTGACGTTGTTGTTCCTGCCGGTCGTGGTGGGCGGTGTGACCCTGACCGCCCCCGGCGATCACGGCTTCCAGCCGCCGCCGCTGGTGCAGACCTCCGAGGGCATCGGCACCATGATCTCCTCGGAAGCGCAGACGCTGCTGTCGTTCCTGGTGATCGGCGCCTGCTTCATGGGCATCTCGCTGAGTGTGCGCGACCTGGTCGGCGAGCGGACGATCTTCCTGCGGGAGCGGGCGGTCGGCCTGTCGTCCTCGTCGTACCTGATGGCCAAGATCCTGGTGTTCAGCCTGGCGGCGGTCTATCAGGTGGCGGTCATGCTCGCGATCGTGCTGCTGGGCAAGAACGCGCCGCGCGAGGGTGTGGTGATCTCCTCGGGGACGGCCGAGCTGTTCCTCGACCTGACCCTGCTCACCATCGCCAGCGTGGTGCTCGGCCTGCTCATCTCCTCGGTGGTCGAATCCAACGAGCAGATGATGGCGGTGCTCGTCCTCGCGATCATCGTGCAGCTGGTCATGATGGGCAGCTTCATCCCGGTGGCGGGCCGGATCGGCCTGGAACAGCTGTCGTGGCTGTTCCCGGCGCGCTGGGGTTTCGCCTCGGGCGCCTCGACGGTCGACCTGTCGACGCTGTTCGTCAAGGCCGAGCCCGACTCCCTGTGGCAGCACGAGACGGCGTGGTGGGCGCTGGACATCGCGGCCATGGCCGTCATCACGGTCGTGCTCGCGGTGATCGTCCGGTTCAACCTGCGCTTGAAGCGGGCGGCCGGATGAGCGGCCGCGGAGCGCCGGTCCGCGCCCGAGGCGGGGAGGGCACAGCCGTGAGAGTGGCCATGAGGCCGGTCGTAAGGGTGGCCATCGCGCGCGCGCCGCGCACGCACCAGGCACACTTGAACCTGTGACAGTGCGAGTAGGGGCAGTGCATCTCGGCTGGGATGTGGTGTCCGTGGCGGCGGGCGGAGGCGGCACCCCCATCCGTCCGGTGAAGGTGGAGGGCACCTATACACCGCCGGCGTACCTGCTGGCCGACGCCTCGGGCCGGTTGCACACCGCGGCGGCCCAGCGCGGCAGGTCCGATCTGGGCATGGCCATCGCCGACGTGCGGGACATCCTCGGTTATCCGCAGATCGTGGTGGCGGGCGCGACCTGGCCGGCCGAGCTGGTGTACCACGCCAGGATGTACCACCCGCTGGCCGCCATCGGCGCCTTCCTCCGGGCCAAGCCCGAGGTGATCGCGCTGCCGTATCCCGACGCCTGGCCCGACGAGCGGGTCGAGCTCTACGCCGAGCTGGTGGAGAAGCTCGACCTGGTGGTCGAGCCGGTTCCGGAGAGCGTGGCGCGGTCGGGCGACGTGCGGGCGCGGGGCCAGCGGGGGGCCCCCCCCCCCCCCCCCACCCCCCCGCCCAGCGCGCCCCCCGGGGGGG
>NZ_JARWRU010000910.1 GCF_029867845.1 Nocardia farcinica
CCATCTCGGGGCGTTTTTCGGTGTCACAGCTGGGCCGTTTATCTGCACCTCCAAAGGCCCCCGCCGGGTGGGCTATACTTTTCGACTCCTGTTTACGGACGGTGCGCTGCTCTAACCATTGAGCTACGGGCCCTCGTGGTGGACCCGACGGGATTCGAACCCGCAACCTTCGCAGTGCCCTCGATTCTACTGGAGGGGACCGACAGGTCTGCGGCGGTGGTGCAGCGTGGAGCCGCGCGCGCTATCGTCGATGGCAGCACGCTGCTGGCCTCGGGCCGGGCAACTCTTCTCTAGGTGATGAGGAGCCTGGGATGCTCGGTCGCTGCGCGAACTGCCACTTCCTCTCGCCGGATCTCCCCGGAACTGTTCCCAGTCCGCGGTGCCCGCTCTCGACCGAGAGGGGTCGTGCGCCCGCACGATGTGAAGACGACGAACCGACAGCTTCACCTTGCCCGGAACCTGTCGAAGACACCGTCGTCCCGCTGCTGCGGCAGCTGTGTCGAGTCCTGGAGTTCGTGCTCCATGTCGGGTCGGTTATGGATTGGGTCGGACAGTTCATGGATTGGGTCGGCCACGTGCTGGAGTCGATGCCCTAGTGCGCCCTTGTGCTGCTCGGCGTCGGTGCCCAGCAGCACAATCATGTTGTGCGGTCTTGGAAACCTGAAACGATCATCTGCCAGTACTGCTCGATGGAAGTGGTGTGGCTGCCCACTATCTACGGCGGGAACAAGCTGTTCGACGCGAAGATGTACCCGACCTCCGAGTCAGCTCGGGGTAATCGGTTCGCAGCCAAGCGCAACGGATCGGTCGTCGACCTGGACGACATCCACAGCAATCGCTGGCCGGCGGAATGTCTCCACCTCCACCGGTACTCGTGTTCGGAGTACAACGCGGACATGGAGGCACGGATCTGGACGACGAAGCAGTCGCCCGGACGGGACGGACGACGCATCGCCGAGCCTCCGTTCTGAGCAGCGCCGGGCAGGGTACGAACCGGCCGGGACCCCAGAGGGCGTGCGCTCTGGGGGTCCCGCGTCGATGGAGCTGGTGGCGCCGGGTTATTCCGTGTCCCACCAGGCTTCCGTGGCGAACCGGTCCCAGTGGTTGTTCAACTCCACGCTCAATGAGGACTCACCATCGTGGTGGATGGTGAACTCGAAGTTTGCGGCATCGGCGATCGCGCGCATGTTCATCCACGTCGCCGAGATGATGTTCGCGTACAGCTCCGACGGGAGCGGTTTGTCGAACTCGATGGTCAGCTTCTTGCGAGCCACCTCGCACCCCCAGTCGCTGTATGGCACGCCCGCCCAGTCCGGCTCATGCTGGAGCGATCATAGGGCGGCAGGACCGGGTGTCCGAAGTGAAAAGGGTTCCGGTGGGGTTCGCGGGCACCTCGGACGCTACCGGTCGTGCTTGTCGATGGTGCCGAGCTGGGTGAGCGCGGTGCGCAGGTGGCGGGCTTGCTGGTCGGCGGTGTCGGCACCTGCAGCGAGTGCGGTCGATGCCGTGTCGGCTGCGGTGGCTACGACGGTGTCCTGGGTGTCGGCGAGCCGGTCGGTGACTGCGGTGATCTCGTCGAGCAGTTGTCGGGCGTGGGTGGTGGCCAGGAGCAGGTCGGCGACGAGAGCGCGGGGGATTTCGGGTCGCTCGACCTGTGCGTGGTCGTAGTTGGCCAGGCGGGTCTTCCAGGGCTCGATGACCGCGGCGCCGAGTTCGGCGAGCGGGGTGTGGGTGCGGGTGGCCCATCGTCGTTCGGCTTCCAGCGGTGAGACGCCGGCCGCGGCGGCGATGGCCTGCCAGCTGGCGCCCTGGGCGCGGGCGGTCCGCACGGCGTCGATCAGCTGTCCCTCGGCGCGCATCGCGTTGGCGGCGGTGACCTCGACGGGGTGGACGATCCTGTCCAGGGTCTCGTCGCCGTGCTTGTGGTTCATCCAGGGCTCCTCGAGGTGGCGCGGCATTCCGGCGAATTGGTGGTCGGCAGAACTGGTTTCCGTGCTGGGTGCCGGTTGGTCGTGTGCGAGTATGCGCGAGGGCCCGGGGGTGTAGACCCAGCCCCCGCCCCCGCGGGGGGGGGGGGGGGGGGGGCGGGGGGGGTGATGGCGGGGCTGGCGAGCCCGACG
>NZ_JARWRU010000911.1 GCF_029867845.1 Nocardia farcinica
CCCTGCGGCGACGCCTCGCGCCCGGGCCCCCCCGCCCCCGCGCCCCGCCCGGCCCCCCCCCCCCGGCCCCCCGCCCCCACCCCCCCCCCCCCCCCCCGCCCCCCCCCGCCCCCCCCCCCCCCCCCCCCCCCCCCCCCCCCCCCCCTCCCGGAATGTTCGATCGTGATCCGTCCCAGGCGAACTCAGCGCCGGCTGAGCAGCACCTCGGCGATCTGGATGGTGTTCAGCGCCGCGCCCTTGCGCAGGTTGTCGCCGGAGATGAACAGCGCCAGACCACGGCCGTCGGGCACGCCCGGATCCTGACGGATACGGCCGACCAGCGACTCGTCGATGCCCGCCGCCTGCAGCGGGGTCGGCACGTCGACCAGCTTCACCCCGGGCGCCTTGGCCAGCAGTTCTTTTGCCCGCTCCACCGACAGCGGGTCGGTGAACTCGGCGTTGATCGACAGCGAGTGACCGGTGAAGACCGGCACCCGCACGCAGGTACCGCTGACCAGCAGCTCGGGCAGGCCGAGGATCTTGCGGCTCTCGTTGCGCAGCTTCTGGTCCTCGTCGGTCTCGCCGCTGCCGTCGTCGACCAGCGAACCCGCCAGCGGGATCACGTCGAAGGCGATCGGGGCGACGTACTTGTTCGGCGCGGGGAACCGCACGGCGCTGCCGTCGTGCACCAGTTTCTCGGCCTCGTCGGCCACCGCGCGCACCTGGCTCGCCAGCTCCTCGACGCCCGCCAGGCCGCTACCGGAGACCGCCTGGTAGCTGGAGACGATCAGCCGGCGCAGGCCCGCCGCGTCGTGCAGCGGCTTGAGCACCGGCATGGCCGCCATGGTGGTGCAGTTCGGGTTGGCGATGATGCCCTTGGGCAGGTCGAGGGTCGCCTCCGGGTTCACCTCGGAGACCACCAGCGGCACCTCGGGGTCCTTGCGCCAGGCCGAGGAGTTGTCGATGACGGTCACGCCCGCGGCCGCGAAACGCGGGGCCTGCACGCGGGACATGGTCGCGCCCGCGGAGAACAGCGCGATGTCCAGGCCGGTCGGGTCGGCGGTCTCACTGTCCTCGACCACGATCTCGCCGCCGCGCCAGGGCAGGGTCTTGCCCGCCGAGCGCGCCGAGGCGAAGAAACGCACCTCGTCGGCCGGGAAGTTCCGCTCCTCGAGCAGCTTGCGCATGACGGCGCCGACCTGACCGGTCGCGCCGACCACACCGATACGAACACCCATCAGTTATCGCCCCGTTCCCGCGTGCACCACGGCCACCTCGTCGCCGCCGAGATCGAAGGCGCGGTGCAGCACCTTCACGGCGTCGTCCAGCTCGGTGTCCTTGACCAGCACCGAGATGCGGATCTCCGAGGTGGAGATCAAGTCGATGTTGATGCCCGCCTCGGCCAGCGCCTCACAGAAGGTGGCGGTGACGCCGGGGTGGCTCTTCATGCCCGCGCCGACCAGGGAGACCTTGCCGATCAGGTCGTCGTAGAGCACCTGTGAGAAGCCGATCTCGTCCTGCCGCTTGGTGAGCAGCTCGACCGCGCGGGCGCCGTCGGACTTGGGCAGGGTGAAGGTGATGTCGGTCTTGCCGGTCTCCACCTTGGAGATGTTCTGCAGCACCATGTCGATGTTGATCTCCGCGTCGGCGACGGCGCGGAACACCTTGGCGGCATAGCCCGGCTCGTCCGGCAGGCCGACGACGGTCACCTTGGCTTCGCTGCGATCGTGCGCGACACCGGTGAGGATTGCTTTCTCCAAGGGGATGTCCTCCATCGATCCGTAGACGTAGGTACCCGGCTTGTCGGTGTAGGACGAGCGGACATGCACAGGCACGTTGTAGCGGCGCGCGTACTCCACGCAGCGCAGCATCAGAACTTTGGAACCGCAGGCCGCCATCTCCAGCATCTCCTCGTAGGAGACCTGCTCGAGGCGCTGCGCGTCGGAGACGATGCGCGGATCGGCGGTGAACACGCCGTCGACGTCGGTGTAGATCTCGCAGGCGTCGGAATCATTATAATATGCCAGCGCGACGGCGGTGGTGTCGGAGCCGCCGCGGCCGAGGGTGGTGACGTCCTTGCTGTCCTGGCTGACGCCCTGGAAGCCGGCGACCAGCACGATCGTGCCCTCGTCCAGCGCCTCCCGCAGCCTGCCCGGGGTCACGTCGATGATCTTGGCGTTGCCGTGCGCGCCGGTGGTGATGACACCGGCCTGCGAGCCGGTGAAGGAGCGGGCCTGCGCGCCGAGGGAGTGGATGGCCATCGCGACCAGCGCGTTGGAGATGCGCTCGCCTGCGGTGAGCAGCATGTCCATCTCGCGCGCCGGCGGAGCGGGAGCGACCTGCTCGGCGAGGTCGAGAAGTTCGTCGGTGGTGTCGCCCATCGCAGAGCAGACGACGACCACATCGTGCCCCTGCTTCTTGGTCTCGACGATCCGTTCAGCGACGCGCCGGATGCGTTCGGCGGTGGCCACCGACGATCCTCCGTACTTCTGAACAACGAGAGCCACGGCAGGTCCTCCCAGATCGCTAGCGGCTGCTGACAGCAGATCAGACTACCGGCCGGTTACCCCGAGATCGGCGGCTACCTACTCCAGCGTGACCCGCGCCACGCTGGAGAGATCAGCGCGGAGATCAGAGTTTGAAGATGCCGGGAAGGGGCAGGCGCGCGCGTAGGTCGTCGGCGAGCGCGGGGATCTTCGAGGCCGCGAACAAGGCCTTGAACGGCCAGCTGTCGTCGCGCGGGAGCACGCCGGCGCGCTGGGTGGCGTCGAGGAAGTCGTAGAGGGTCTCGCCTTCCTCCATCAGGCCGTCGGCGTTGAAGTGGTAGCGGTCCACGGCGCTGCACTGGATGAAGCGGCCGGTGCCGTAGAGGACCGGCGCGGTGTCGTCGTAGGGGTACAGCCGCAGCGGGCCGCTCCAGTGGCCGCTGCCGATGTAGCGGATGACGGTGCGCACCAGTCCCTCGGGCGTGACGTCGATGTAGATCTGGCCGGGCAGCGGGTCGTAGCGCCAGTCCGGGATGGCGTCGAAGAAGGCCATGTTGTAGGTGACGAAGTCGTCGATGCCGACGATGGTGCGCCCGAAGGTGGTCACGTCGGTGTAGCGCATGTCGGCGGCGTAGAGCTCGTGGTTGTAGCTCATGTCCCGGTCGATCCAGCTCCACCAGTACTTCTTGGCCCAGTCCATCAGCCAGGACAGATCGACATCGAGCTTGCGATAGAAGTCGATCTTGCGCTCGAAGTCGACGAACCACTGCGCGGTGGTGGCCTGTAGCTCGTGCTCGGGGATGGCGCGCACCGGCACGCCGCGGTTGGCGTTCAGGAACTCCGGGACCGGGCGGGCCAGTCGCGGCGTGCGCAACGCCTGCTGGAACTTCTCCTCGGTGAACATGGCTCTCCTCCTGGATGGGGGCACGCGGCCGGGCGGGGCGCGCCGGGGGTTCGAGGGCGATCAGCCGAACAGGCGGGCGCTCGCCTTGGCGAGCAGGTCGGCGTAGGAGGCGCCGAGCAGGCGCACCACCAGATCGCTCACCTTGGCGTCGGGGCCGACGAGGATCTTGGGCCTGCCGGCGGCGGTGCCGTCGAGGATGACCCGGGCGGCGCGTTCGGCGCTGGTCAGGGCGTTGCGGTCGAACAGCTGGGCCAGATTCGCCAGCTCGGCGTCGTCCACGCCGGTGGCGTTGCGGGCGATGGGGGTGCGGATGCTGCCGGGATGGACGACGCTCACGCTGACCGGATGTCCGGCGACGCGCATCTCCTGGCGCAGCGACTCGGTGAACCCGCGCACGGCGAACTTGGCCGCGTTGTACGCGCTCTGGCTCGGCGCGGAGAACAGGCCGAACACGCTGGAGGTGTTGGCGATGCGGCCGGCGCCGGAGGCGATGAGGTGCGGGAGGAACGCCTTCACGCCGTGCACCACGCCCCAGAAGTCGATGTCGACCACGCGGGCGATGTCCTTGATGTCGCTGCGCTCCACGGTGCCGACGAAGCCGATGCCCGCGTTGTTGAACAGGTCGTTGACCACGCCGTAGCGCTCGACCACGGCATCGGCGAACCGCCGCACCTGCTCGTACTGCGAGACGTCGACGACCTCGGTCAGCACCTCGGCGCCCAGAACCCCGCCCCCCCCGGCGGTCACGGCCACGCCGGCGGCGGCGCCAAAGCAAACACCGACCAAACCGACCCCCCCGGCGAGGTAAACGG
>NZ_JARWRU010000912.1 GCF_029867845.1 Nocardia farcinica
GCTATCCTCGTGCCCCGGGGTTTTTTGTGGGGGGGGGGGGGGGGGGGGGGGGGGGGGGGGGGGGGGGGGGGGGGGTGGGGGGGCCGGGGGGGGGGGGGGGGGGGGGGGGGGCCCCCCACGCCGAGCTGCCGTTGGCCGGCAGCGTCTGCTTCACGGCGATGCCGTTGCGCACCGGATCGGAGGCGGTCTCGACGGCCTTGCGCGCGGGGGCGGCCGGAGCGGGTTCCTCGTCGCCGTCCTGCTCTCGGTGGCCCACCTCGACGAGTTCACCCTCGGCGGGCGCGTCCTCGACGTGCTCCTCCAGCACCAGCGGCTCGCCGGTCTCGGGATCGACCGGGCCCTCGACCCCCCGGTCGTGGAGCTCGACCAAAGCGGTCTCGGCGTAGGGGCGCGGCACGAGGTCGATCGGGCCGCGCGCCCGCGAGGCCACCAGCGAGGGCAGGCTCTTGCGGATCTCCTCGGCCGGGTCGGGCAGTTCGCGCACCTGTTCGGTGGCTCGGTAGATGGCCAGGCCGTAGCGCGAGCTGGCCGCGTCGTGGATGAGCAGCGCGACACCGATCATCACCGGTGCGATGGCGTGCACGCCGACCTCGTACCACTGCCCGGCGCGCAGGTACGGATACGTGTTGAGGACCACCGTCAGCGACAGCAGCGCCATCTCGGCGGCGGCGACCTGCCTGCGGTTGTCGACCACACCCCATTCGGCGACCTTGTTGGTGCCGATCATGATGATGATCAGACAGACGCTGATCATCCCTTCCAGCAGGTAGCTGAACCAGTAGAGCGGGTCGGTCGGGCCGCCGGGCGCGATGTTGTGCTGCACGTTGACCGCCGACCAGAGCATGCCCGCGGCGACGACGCCCGCCAGGGCACGCAGCGACCAGGAGCGATGCCGGTACAGCGAGGCCAGTTTGGCGTGCGGACTGGATTCGCGCCGCTGCGCGGCGATCGCCTTGCGGGCGAGCAACACATCACGCATGTCGGCCTTCGCGATGACTTCCGCCGTTTGCCGACCCTGATCGGAGGCCGCGGCCGCGGCCTGCACCTCTTTCCAGCGCTGCTCCCGGTCCTGCTCGCGAATACGCTCGGCGAGCTCGCGTTCGGCCTGCAACTCGGCCTCGGACAGCACCTCGGTGAGCGCGGGATCGAACTGGTAGGCCAGCCGTCCCCTGGCCTTCTCCACCCGGAGGGCGAGTTGCGTGACCTCGTCCTCCATCGGACGCTCGGACGTCATATCGACCTCCCCCGGGGGAGTTTCGATGGCAGACAAGTGATCACGGGTGTGAACAGCACCCCACATTCATAGTCCATACCGGGTTTCCTGCAAAACCATGGATATTCATGCTTTCCCGCTCTCGGCGCGCCGCGCGCGACACACCGAGCGGCACCTACGTGTTTCCGGGAGTTTCCCCCGGATCCGGCGTCCTGTCGAATTCAACGGCGAAACGCCGCCGGGTCGGACGGCGGAACCGGGGGTGGAATCCGGGGCCCCGGGGTGGGGGGGGGGGGGCGCGGCGGCCCCCGGCGAGGGGGGGGGGCGGGG
>NZ_JARWRU010000913.1 GCF_029867845.1 Nocardia farcinica
GCTCGGTACACGGCCCATTTGGCTTTCGGCCCGTTTTCCGCGCATCCAGCCCGTTACCGCACAGGTGCGGGGCCGCTTTATTTCTGCGGAATTGTCTGCATTCTTTCCGGTAATAGAGACGCCTTTATCGACGTGGCCTACGCCACACCATTCACATCACTCGCAATTACCGAACGATCGGTCGGCAAAGGCGGGGCATCCGCCCGGCAAACGCCGCGCGCCTGCGCGGCGGATGTCATGCGGGGACGAGAAGGTGTCAGCGGCCTTGACGGCGGCCGAGCGGCACACGCAGCACCGCGTCGGTGCCCACGTCCTTGCCGGGGTGCAGGCCGATCGAGCCGCCGAGTTCGGCGGTGACCAGGGTGCGCACGATCTGCAGGCCGAGCCGGTCGGAGCCCTCCAGGCTGAAACCGGGCGGCAGGCCGCGGCCGTCGTCGGAGATGATCACGTCCAGCCACCGGGCCGAACGCTCCGAGCGGATGGTGACCGTGCCGGTCTGGCCGGAGTCGAAGGCGTGCTCGATGGCGTTCTGCACCAGCTCGGTCAGCACCATCACCAACGGGGTCGCGCGCTCGGCCGAGAAGACGCCGAGCGAGCCGGCGCGGCGCACCTTGATGCGGGTGGTGTGCACGGTGGCGACGTCGGCCATGATCGGCAGCAGGCGGTCGACGACCTCGTCGAGATCGACCTCTTCGTCCACCGACATCGACAGCATCTCGTGCACCGAGGCGATCGAGGTGACCCGGCGGACCGACTCGGTCAACGCGACGCGGGCCTCCTCGTTCTCGGTGCGCCTCGCCTGCAGCCGCAGCAGCGCCGCGACGGTCTGCAGGTTGTTCTTCACCCGGTGGTGGATCTCGCGGATGGTCGCGTCCTTGGACAGCAACGCGCGGTCGCGGCGCTTGACCTCGGTGACGTCGCGGACCAGCACCGCCGCACCCGCCAGCTGGCCGTGCGGGCGCAACACCAGGGTGCGCAGCAACACCGTCGCCCCGCGCGCCTCGACCTCCATGCGGCGGCCCGTGCGCCCGGCCAGGGCGGCCTGGATGTCGCCGACCACCTCCTGGGCGTCGAACGGGTCGGTGACGAGCGAGCGGGTGGTGACGGCCAGATCCTGGCCGTCCAGGTCGGACTGCAACCCCATCCGGTGATAGGCCGACAACGCGTTAGGGCTGGCGTAGACGACCGTGCCCTGGGTGTCCAGCCGGATGAAGCCGTCGCCGGCTCGCGGGCTGGAATGGGTGGCCGCGCGATCCTCCGGGGTCGGGAAGGTGCCGTCGGCGATCATCTGGCACAGGTCGTCGGCGCAGGCGACGTAGGCCTCCTCGAGACTGCTGCGGACCCGGGAGCGCTGCATGTCGGTGTCGCGGGAGAGCACCGCGATCACGTGGTCGCCGCAGCGCACCGGGATCGCCTCGCGCACCGCCTGCACCGGATGCGGGTGGTAGACGCCCTTCATCTCCACCCCGCCCTCGGTCCTGGCGACCTCCCCGGTCAGCAGGGCCTCGAAGACCTGCGGGTGGTCCGCGCGGGTGGCCAGCGTGCCGACCATGTCCTCCACGTGGACCGTCGCTGCCGTCGTGGGACGGCACTGGGCGACGCAGACGATGTCCGCGCCCTCCTCCACCGGCCCGGCTCCCACCCACAGCAGCAGATCCGCGAAGGACAGATCGGCGAGCAACTGCCAGTCCCCCACCACGCGCTGGAGATGGTCGACGGCCAGGCCGGGAAGGTCGGTGTGTTCGGCGAGCAGTTCGCTCAGCGTCGCCATACGCGCGTACCGCCGAGCGTCAGGAGATGACGGCGATGAGATCGCCGGCCTGTAGCACCTGGCCCGGCTCGACCTCGATGGCGGTGACCTCACCGGCGACCTCGGTCAGCACCGGGATCTCCATCTTCATCGACTCGAGCAGGATCAGCGTCTGGTCCTGTTCCACCTTGTCACCCACCTCGACCTCCACGGTCAAGACGGTGGAAACCATCTCCGCGCGCACTTCCTCAGCCATGACACCCCATTCGTTCGGTTGGCCTGTATCCGCTGAAGGTACAGCCAACCACACGTGAAAGAATGTCCTTCAATCAGAGAGGAGACTACCGATGGGTAAGCGTGGACGTAAGAAGCGCAGCCGCAAGGGCAACGCGGCCAACCACGGCAAGCGGCCCAACTCCTGAGCCGTTGCCGGTTGGCTGAAACACAGAGCGGCACGCCGTTACCGACGGGAAGGCGTGCCGGTCTGTTTCGTCCGTGGGCTGATCGTCCGCGGGCTGTTCGTCCGGGATCTCAGACCGAGTCGGACTTCTCGGCGGAGCCGGATCTGCCCGCCGGGCCGTCGTCGGTGCGGATGACCGTCACCGACTTGCGGATCTCGAGCGACAGCCGGGTGCGCAGTGAGTCCGGCGCCTTGTCGCCGCCGCACTTGCGGCTGAGCAGGCTCTTGATCTTCTCCTCGATGCCGTAGGCCTCGATGCACGGCGAGCAGTGGTCCATGTGATGCTGCAGGCGGGCGCGGGTGGCCTCGTCGCACTCGCCGTCGAGCATCAGCCAGACGTCGGTCAGCACGGCCGTGCAGTCCATCTCCATGTCGGGGTCGCGCTCGACACTCACTGCTTGACCTCCTGGCGCTCGCCCCGGTTGAACCCCCGCTCACGCGCGACATCGGCGAGCAGGCCCTTGAGTTGCTTGCGGCCGCGGTGCAGCCGGGACATCACGGTACCGATCGGAGTGCCCATGATCTCGGCGATCTCCTTGTACGGGAAGCCCTCGACGTCGGCGTAGT
The DNA here is from genome assembly GCF_029867845.1 of Nocardia farcinica. Taxonomy (GTDB): domain Bacteria; phylum Actinomycetota; class Actinomycetes; order Mycobacteriales; family Mycobacteriaceae; genus Nocardia; species Nocardia farcinica_A. Next base: position 2,778 of record NZ_JARWRU010000913.1, read on the forward strand.
AGACCGCCATCCTGAACTCTTCGGGCAGCTCCTGCAGCGCCGCCTTGATGTCGTCGTCGGGCAGGGCGTCCAGCGCCTCGACCTCGGCCGAACGCAGACCGGTCGAGGTGTGCTCGGCGGTGGCCGCGAGCTGCCAGTCGGTGATCTCGTCGGTCGGGTACTGGGCGGGCTGACGCTGCTTCTTGCGGTAGGAGTTGATGTAGGTGTTGGTCAGGATGCGGTACATCCACGCCCGCAGGTTGGTGCCCTCCTTGAAGGACTTGAACCCCTGGAACGCCTTGACGTAGGTCTCCTGGACCAGATCCTCGGCGTCGGCCGGGTTCCTGGTCATGCGCAGCGCGGCGCCGTAGAGCTGGTCGACCAGCGGCAGCGCGTCGCGCTCGAACCGCTTGGCCAGGCTCGCCACGTCGTCCCCGGCGACCGGCTCCCCGGCGGACTCGTCCGCCCCGGCGGACTCGTCCGCCCCGGGCTCGACCGGCTCGGAGACCGTGTCATCGTCGCTCGTCACACCTGTCCCTTCGATCGGCGTCCCTGCCGAATCTACCGGCAGGTCGCGATCGGGCGGGCACCCGGCGTCCGTCGGCGCCATCGCGACCCACACCGGGCGTTCGTCGAGCAGTACCGGCACCGGTATCTCCTTCGCCTCGTCTCGTGGGGTGGCCCTCGGGGATGCTCCTCGGGGGTTGTTCACGGCGTGCAACACCGGCGGGCGGTCCGGTGTTCCCGGCACATTCCCGGACGACGTCGGCATCGCCGCCGGTCATCGCGCCGACGGCCCGGCGGAAACCCCCGGTCACGGGTGTCCGGTGATATCCGATGGCCGCGGTCGCGTGGCGGTTCTAGGGTGTCGCCATGGCCGCTGCTTCCACTCCCGCCATCCGCGTCCTGACCACCGCGGGCATCGCCCACCGCGTGCACGCCTACAAGCACGATCCGCGCGCCGACTCCTACGGCGCGGAGGCGGTCGCCGCACTGGCCGCCGAGCTCGGCGTCGAGGCCGCGCAGATCTTCAAGACCCTGGTGGTCGAGCTGTCCACCGGCGGCCTGGCGGTCGCGGTGCTGCCGGTGCCGAAGTCGTTGTCGCTCAAGGCCGCCGCGAGTGCGCTCGGCGCGCCGAAGGCGACGATGGCCGACCGCGCGGCGGCCGAACGCAGCACCGGCTATGTGCTGGGCGGGATCTCTCCGCTCGGCCAGCGCAAGAAGCTGCCGACGGTGATCGACGAGTCGGTGTCGTCCTGGGACCGGGTGCTGTGCAGCGCGGGCAAGCGCGGCCTCGAAATCGAGCTGGCACCGGCCGATCTGGTGCGCGCAGCCGACGCGGTGGTCGCGGCCGTCACCGCGTGAGCGCACCGATGACATACAGACGCGCCACCCCGGGCGCATAGGGCCACGGTGTCGGGGTAATCACCTCCCGCCCGCGACACGCCGCACAGGAGCCACGGCGCCCCTTCCGGTGTGCGTTACTTGGAGGCGCGTTTCCCCGTCAGGTCCGACTCGTCCGACCCGAGGATGTGATGCGAATGTCCGCTCGTCCGCTGTCCGCACCTGTGTCGTCCGGGCGCGCGCCGCGCGCCCGCCGGTGGCGCGGGCCCGCGGGCCCCGGCCGGGCCGCGCGCCGGGGGCGGGGGGGGCGGCGCCCCCCCCCCCCGCCGTTCGCGCGGGCCCGCGGTCCCCGTCCTGGCCGCGAGCCTGGTCCTCGCGCCCGCGCTGGTCTTCGCGCCGGCGGCGTGGGCGGGGCCGGACGAGGGGCAGTTC
>NZ_JARWRU010000914.1 GCF_029867845.1 Nocardia farcinica
CAGCACGCCCGCCACATCGCGCGACATCGTGGTGCGGACCGTCTGATCACCGTCGACGACGACGGTGACGGTCTTGCGATTCACGATGGCCATGGCGGCGCCGACGATGAGGGTCAGCAGCAGCGCCGCCACCGCGGCGTAGAGCAGCGGCGAACGCGATTGGTTGATCTTCGCGAACGGAGACATGGTCACAGGACCATAACGACCGGAATTCCCGGCGACAACCGCACCGAGCACAGGCGGCGGATCGCGAATCACGATTCGATATCGACGCCGCAGGTGACCGACATTGTTCGCGGCCGTTTGTGACCCGCCTCACAGATCGGTTTCCGATCCGGGGAAACAGGGAAAAGAATCAGATCCGGTAGAAACGCCGCGCGTTCGCCGTGGTGATCTCGGCCAATTCCTCCGGGTCCTGGCCGCGCAATTCGGCCAGCGCGCGCACCGTGTACGGCAGGCAGTAGGACTCGTTGGGCGCGCCGCGGAACGGATGCGGGGTCAGATAGGGCGCGTCGGTCTCCACCAGGATGCGGTCGTCGGGCACCACTTTGGCCGCCTCGCGCAGCTCGTGGGCGTTCTTGAAGCTGACGGTGCCGGAGAAGCTGAGCACATAGCCCTGCTCCACACACGTCATCGCCATGTTGGTGTCGGAGGAGAAGCAGTGGAAGATCACCGTGTTCGGCGCGCCCTCGTCCAGCAGCACGGTGAGCAGGTCGTGGTCGGCTTCCCTGTTGTGGATCATCAGCGGCTTGCGCACCCGCTTGGCCAGGTCGATGTGCCAGCGGAAAGCCTCGATCTGGGTCTCGATGTCGGCGCAGCCCTCCAGCCTGCCCGGCCAGTAGTAGTCGAGGCCGGTCTCACCGACCGCCACCGTGCGCGGGTCGGCGGCCAGCCGCTCTAGTTCCGCCTCGGCCTCCGCGTCCAGCGCGTTCGCCCTGGTGGGATGCAGGGCGACCGCGGCGAAGACACGCTCGTCGCGGTGCGCGGCTTCCACCGCCCAGCGCGCCGCGGCCAGATCGTCGGCCACGGTCACCACGCGACCCACCCCGACACTCTCGGCCCGGTCCAGGATCGCCGCCGTGGAGGCGGCGTCGGTGGCCCCGCAGGCGTCCAGGTGGGTATGCGCGTCGACCAGCGGAGACAGTGGTCGAGGCGGTTCCGGGGCGGGGCGCGAGGCTTTCATCGGACTCCTGGTCGAACGCGGACGCGGTGGTCACTACAGTAGTCAGCACCATGAACGCGGACGCACCAGCCTTCTACGTCACCACGGCCATCGCCTACCCGAACGGCGCACCGCACATCGGGCATGCCTACGAGTACATCTCCTCCGATGCCATCGCCCGGTTCAAGCGGCTCGACGGCTACGACGTGTTCTTCATGACCGGCACCGACGAGCACGGTCAGAAGATGCAGCAGACGGCCGCCGCCGAGGGCATCCCGGTGCAGGAGCTGGCCGCCCGCAACTCCGATGTCTTCCAGCGGCTCGACGAGGTGCTCGACATCTCCTACGACCGCTTCATCCGCACCACCGACGCCGACCACCTGCGCGCCAGCGAGGCCATCTGGCAGCGCATGCTGGCCAACGGAGACATCTACCTGGACAACTACTCCGGGTGGTACTCGGTGCGCGACGAGGCGTTCTACACCGAGGAGGAGACCACGCTGCTCGAGGACGGCAGCCGCATCTCCACCGAGACGAAGACCCCGGTCACCTGGACCGAGGAGTCGAACTTCTTCTTCCGGCTGTCGAAGTACCAGGACAGGCTGCTCGCGCTGTACGAGGAGAACCCGGACTTCATCGCGCCGGCCACCCGGCGCAACGAGATCGTCAGCTACGTCAAGGCCGGGCTGAAGGATCTGTCCATCTCGCGCACCACCTTCGACTGGGGCGTTCCCGTGCCGGGCCACCCCGACCACGTCATGTACGTGTGGGTGGACGCGCTCACCAACTACCTCACCGGTGTCGGCTTCCCTGAACTGGATTCGCCGGAATTCCGCAAGTACTGGCCCGCGGATCTGCACATCATCGGCAAGGACATCACCCGTTTCCACGCGGTGTACTGGCCCGCCTTCCTGATGTCGGCGGGCATCGAGTTGCCGAAACGCGTTTTCGTGCACGGCTTCCTGTACAACAAGGGCGAGAAGATGTCGAAGTCGGTCGGCAATGTCGTCGACCCGCTCGCCCTGGTCGACGAATACGGCTTGGACGCGGTGCGTTTCTTCCTGCTGCGGGAGATCTCCTACGGCCAGGACGGCAGTTACAGCCACGAGGCGATCGTCTCGCGCATCAATGCCGATCTGGCCAACGAATTCGGCAATCTGGTGCAGCGCAGCCTCACCATGGTGAACAAGAACTGCGGCGCGGCGGTGCCGAGGCCGGGCGAATTCACCGACGAGGACCGCGCCCTGCTCGACCGCGCCAACGGCCTGCTCGAGCGCTGCCGCGCCGAATTCGACGGCCAGCAGATGCATCTCGCGCTGGAGGCGATCTGGCTGACCCTCGGCGAGACGAACCGCTATTTCTCCGCCCAGGCGCCGTGGGCGCTGCGCAAGTCCGGCACCGAGGAGGATCTGGCCAGGATGGCCACGGTCCTCTACGTCACCCTCGAGGTGGTGCGCATCGTGGCCATCCTGGTGCAGCCGGTCATGCCGGGGTCGGCGGCCAAGATCCTGGATCTGCTCGCCGTGCCGGGCCGCACCTTCGCCGACATCGGCGTTTCGCTCGAGCCGGGCACCCCGCTGCCCGCGCCCGCGCCGGTGTTCCCGCGCTATGTGGAACCCAAGGACGGCGAGAGCAAGTAGACCGCAACGCCCGCGCCGTCAGTGCCAGCGGGCGAGCAGCCGCTCGGCCTCCCTGCCGAGCGCGGCCTGCAGGAACGGCCCGAAGCTGATCCGGCCCACCCCCTGGGCGGCCAGCTCGGCCTTGTCCGAGACGTCGGGCACGGCGATGGCGTTGACCGGCAGCGGCAGCCGCGAGGTCAGCGCGCGCATGGTCTGCTCGTCGTGCCTGCCCACCGGGTAGAGCACGTCGGCGCCCGCCTCGGCGGCCAGGGTGAGCCGGGCGATCGCGCGGTCGAGCCGGTCGGACTCGTCGCCGTCCCGGCGCAGGAACAGATCGGTGCGGGCGTTGACCACCACGTGCACACCCGCCGCGTCGGCGAACTCGCGCAGGCCGCGCACCAGGTCGGCGTGCTCGTCGGCGCCGCGCAGCCTGCCGCCCTCGCTGTGCACGGTGTCCTCGATGTTCAGCCCGACCGCGCCCGCCTCCAGCAGACCGTCCACGAGCTGGGCCGGGGCGAGCGCGTAGCCGGATTCGACGTCGACGGAGACGGGCACGTCCACGGCCGAGGTCACCTGACGGACTCTGGTGAGCAGTTCGGTGAAGGTCATGCCCTCGTTGTCGGCGCGGCCGATCGAGTCGGCGACGGGATGGCTACCCATGGTCAGTGCCGTAAATCCCGCCCGCACGGCGAGATCCGCCGACCACGCGTCCCACACCGTGGGCAGCACGACCGGGTCGCCCGGCCGGTGCATGGCCAGCAGTGTCTTCGCTTTGCTCTCCAGAGTCGTCATGACTCGATCATGGCTCAGTCGCAGGCCTGGGGCCGGCAATCGCGCGTGGCGTGGGTGTCGAGCACGCGCGAGCCCGGCCCCACCGCGCCGAGGCGGTCGCGGGGGGGGTAGGTGGTTAACCACCCGCGCGACCGGCAACCGCACCCGCTGGCGGGGGGGAGG
>NZ_JARWRU010000915.1 GCF_029867845.1 Nocardia farcinica
CTACCGCCCGGTGTACTATTTGTCCTACCGCCGATTGGGGGGTATTATTCGCCCCAGGGTATACGGGACACGGGGTCGACCCCCGGGGCCCGTCGGGGTTCCCTCGCGGGGGGCCCCTGGCTCGTGTCGTCGGTGTACACCGGCGTTCGCCGGGAATTCGCCGCAGTGACGAGCGCGACACCGCCGCGAAGACGGTGATCGGGTCGCGCCCGTCCTAGACTGGGTGGGCGTCGCGTCGTGCGGGAGAGTCCCGGTTCGCTGGCAACCGGGCGCCGAAGGAGCAACACCTCCCCGTCAACCTCTCAGGCACCAGGACCGTACGACCCTCGACGCCTCTGGAAAGCGGTGGTCGCGCGCATGCGCGTGATCGCCCGCCCACGGGGAAAGGTTCCGGCGCGCCGCCGGGGCCGAATCTCTCAGGCACCGGCGACAGAGGGGGAGGGCAGGAACCTGTCGACCCGGTCGACCCGCCCGCCTGGAGTTGCCGCCGTGACCCGATCCGACTTCGCCGACCGCCACATCGGTCCCGATGCCGCCGAACTGACCCGCATTCTGGAGGTGGTCGGTGTCGGCTCCCTCGACGAGCTGGCCGCGGCCGCGCTGCCGGCGAGCATCCTGGACGAGGCCGACGGCCCGCTGGCCGCGCTGCCGCCCGCGGTGGGCGAGCACGAGGCGCTGGCCCAGCTGGCCGCGCTGGCCGCCGCCAACACCGTCGCCACCTCGATGATCGGCCTCGGCTACTACGACACCCTCACCCCGCCGGTGCTGGTGCGCAACATCATCGAGAATCCGGCCTGGTACACCGCCTACACCCCTTACCAGCCGGAGATCAGCCAGGGCAGGCTGGAGGCGCTGCTGAACTTCCAGACCATGGTCGCCGACCTGACCGGTATGCAGGTGGCCAATGCCTCCATGCTCGACGAGGCCACCGCGGCCGCCGAGGCCATGACGCTGCTGCGCCGCGCGGGCCGGTCGAAGTCGGCCAGGCTGGTGATCGACACCGACCTGTTCCCGCAGACCCGCACCGTGCTCTACACCCGCGCCGAGCCGCTGGGCATCGAGATCGTCGAGGCCGATCTGGTCGCCGACGGGCTGCCGGAGGGCGAGTTCTTCGGCGTGGTCGTGCAGACGCCGGGCGCCTCGGGGCGGCTGGTCGACTGGTCGGCGCTGGTCGCGGCCGCGCACGAGCGCGGCGCGCTGGTCGCGGCCGGGGCGGATCTGCTGGCAACGACCCTGGTGACCCCGCCCGGCGAGCAGGGCGCCGACGCCTGCTTCGGCACCACCCAGCGG
>NZ_JARWRU010000916.1 GCF_029867845.1 Nocardia farcinica
CTCCCGGCCCCCCGCGGGGGGGGGGGGGGGGGGGCTCGCCCGCCCCGGCGGGCGGGCGCCGGGGGGGGGGCCGCCCCCCCCCCCCCCCCGCCGCCCGGGGGGCCGGGCCCACCCCCCCCCCCCCCCCGCGCCCGCCGACGGCCCTGCCCGCTTCCGCAACACCCTGCGCAAGCCGCTGGACGGACGCGGCTTCATCACCGTCACCATCGACCCGGAGAACCCGATGTCGCCGCCGACCAGGCACCGCAGCTGGCTCGACGTCGCCGGCGACGGCCGCTACCTGCTCACCACCTCCCACGACCTGATCCTCACCCCGGTCTCCGACGAGGACTTCGCCAAGCACCTGCTGCGGCTCGCGCAGATCCGCTGACCGGTGCGGTGGACTGGGGCAGGTCACGGCCGGGCGCCGGCCGGGCGCTGTGGTAGGTCCGGGCGCTGTGGTAGGTGTGGACGATGCCGAAGAACTGGTCCGGGGATGTCACCGAACTGCTGCGCGCCGACGGGGTGAAGGTCGCCGACATCGACACCTCCGCCACGCCGGGCTTCGACGGCGCCAAGGCCGAGGGGCAGGCGTTGCTGGCCGAGCGCTCGCAGGTGCTGTCGGGCCTGCAGGAGAAGCTGTACGCCAACGGCCGCTCGGGTGATCCACGCAGCGTGCTGCTGGTGTTGCAGGGCATGGACACCGCGGGCAAGGGCGGCATCGTGCGCTCGGTGATCGGGGCGGTCGATCCGCAGGGCGTCGACCACGCGGCCTTCGGCGTGCCCACTCAGGAGGAGCTGCGCCACCACTATCTGTGGCGCATCCGCAAAGCGCTGCCCCGGCCGGGACAGCTGGGCGTGTTCGACCGCTCGCACTACGAGGATGTGCTGGTCGCGCGGGTGCGCAAGCTGGTGCCGGTGGCCGAGTGGCAGCGCCGCTACGACGAGATCAACCACTTCGAGCAGCAGCTGCGCGAGGAGAACATCACCCTGGTGAAGGTGGCCATGTTCGTCTCGCTCGACGAGCAGAAACGCAGGCTGCGCGAGCGGCTGGAGCGGCGCGACAAGCACTGGAAGTTCAACCCCTCCGACATCGACGAGCGCGCCTACTGGCCGCAGTACCGGGAGGCCTATCAGGACATGCTCGACCGCACGAACACCGAGCACGCCCCCTGGTATGTGGTGCCGGCCGACCGCAAGTGGTACTCGCGGCTAGCGGTGAACGAACTGCTGGTGCACGCGTTGACCGGGCTCGACCTGGACTGGCCCGAAGCCGGGTTCGACGTCGAGGCGGAGTTGCGCAGGCTCGAAGCCTCCTGAGGCCGCCGGGGAGCCGGCTACACCCGGCGCACGACCGAGACGACCTTGCCGAGGACGACCGCCTCGTCGCCGTCGATCGGCTGGTAGGCCGGGTTGCGCGGCTCGAGCGACACATGCCCGCCGCGACGGCGGAACACCTTCACGGTGGCCTCCTCGCCGATCATCGCGGCCACGATGTCGCCGGATTGCGCCTCGCGCTGGCTGCGCACCACCACGGTGTCGCCGTCGCAGATCGCCGCGTCGATCATCGAGTCGCCGCGCACCCGCAGCGCGAACACGGCGCCCCGGCCGACCAGCTCGCGCGGCAGGGTCAGGGTGTCGTCGCAGTGTTCCTCGGCCAGGATCGGCGCGCCCGCGGCGATGTCGCCGACCACCGGCACCGTCACGGTGTCCTCGCGCCCCGGCGCCGCGGCGGGGCGCAGGAACAGCCGCACGTCGATCGGCCGCGCCACCGAATCCCCGCGCCGCAGGAAGCCGCGTTCCTCCAGCGCGCGCAGGTGCCTGGCGACCGCCGAGGAGGACCGCAGGCCGACCGCCTCGCCGATCTGTCTGGTGCCCGGCGCGTAGCCGTGCTCGACCACCCAGTCCCGGATCACCTCCAGGATGCGGCGCTGCCGTTCCGGCAGGGTGGAGGTGTCCGGGTGCTCGAAGTCGTAGTCGGTCACCGGGGCATGGTAGGCCGCGGGGCGACCTCGGTCCCGCACCCCGGGGACGTCGGTCATCGATGTGCCGTGCGTTGGGGGTTCTCTCAGGTTCGCGGGCCATGATGGGCCGTGCCCGGCTGTCCGGCGACGCGCCCGCAACTAGCATCGTCGGGAGGCAGGCCCCCCATCGTCCGGCAAGCGAAAGGCGTGGTGAACGCACGGTGAGCAACAATCCGGGACGGCGCAACATCTTGGCGGAGGCCGAGCGTGCCGACCGCAAGCGCAAGATCGCCATCCAAGCGGGTGTGGCCGTGGTGCTGATCGCCCTCATCGCGGCCATCGGCGTCGGCATCGCCATGCGCGGCGACGACGGCCCGGCCGCCACCCCCAGCATCCCGGCGCCGGCGGACCCGGGCGCGGTCACCGGTTCGCTCACCGACAGCGGAGCGGTCCGGGTCGGCAAGCCCGACGCGAAGGTGACCGTCCGGGTGGTCGCCGACCTCCAGTGCCCGGCCTGCAAGAACTTCGAGGCCGCCTACGGGCCGCTGCTCGAGGACGCGGTGAACAACGGCACGGCGGCCGTCGAGTACAACATCATCTCCTTCCTCGACCGCGCCTCGACCAACCAGTACTCCAGCCGCGCGGCCAATGCCGCCTACTGCGTCGCCGAGCAGGACCCGGCCGAGTTCCAGGGCTGGCTGAGCAGCATGTACGCCCAGCAGCCCGCCGAGGGCGGCCCCGGCCACACCGACGAGCAGCTGGTGCGCATCGCGGTCGACGCGGGCTACGGCGACGAGGTCGCCGGCTGCGTCGAGGACGGCACCTACGCGCAGTTCGTCGCCGACAAGACCCAGGCGGTGTTCGGCGAGGGCGTGAACTCCACCCCGTCGGTCTTCGTCGACGGCACCCAGATCGCGCCGAACGAGCTCGAGCAGGCCATCGCGAAGGCGGCCGCCGGACAGTGATCGCCGCACCACCTCGTTCCGCCTGGCCGCTGTTGTTGCTGGCCCTGGCGGGCTGGATCGCCTCGGTGACGCTCACCGTGGAGCGCTTCAAACTGTTCGTCGACCCCGCCTACGTGCCCACGTGCAGCCTGAACCCGGTGCCGTCGTGCGGTTCGGTGATGACCACCGAGCAGGCCGCCGTCTTCGGCTTCCCCAATCCGCTGATGGGCATCGTCGGCTTCTCGGTGGCGGTCACCCTCGGCGTGCTGGCCGTCGCCCATGTCGGCCTGCCGCGCTGGGTCTGGGGCGGACTGTGGCTGGGCATGCTGCTCGGCGTCGTGTTCGTCTGCTGGCTGATCTTCCAGAGCCTCTACCGCATCGGCGCGCTGTGCCCGTACTGCATGGTGGTGTGGGCGGTGGTGCCGCCGCTGCTCGCGCTGCTCACCGACCTGCTGTGGGGTCGGGCGAGCGGGGCGCTCGGCATCCTGGCCGAATGGCGTTGGACCGTCGTCGCGGTGTTCTACGCGGTGGTGCTGCTGCTGGTGTTCCTGCGCTTCCAGGACTACTGGCTCAGCCTGGCCTGACGGCCCGGTTCAGTTGGGGGTGCCGAGCGCCAGTTCCACGCTGACGATCCGCTCCACCCCGTCCGCGCCGAGCACCCCGAGGCGCACGGTCTCCCTCGGCCGCCGCCGGTCGATGGCGTTGCGCAGTGCGCGCGAGCTGCCGATGGCGCGGCCGTCGAGGGAGACGATGGTGTCGCCGTCCCTGATCCCGGCGCCGTGGGCGGGCAGGCCGTAGAGGGCGACGTCGACCCTGGCGCCGCTGGGCCTGGCGTCGGAGACCAGCACGCCGAGGGTGGCGGTCTGGCCGATGTGCACGCTGTCGCTGGGGATGCCGGAGCGGATCTGCTCGACCACCTTCATGGCGGTGTCGATCGGCACCGCGTACCCGCCCGCCCTCGGCTTCGGGGAGGGCGTGGGCCGCGGGCCCCCCCCCCGCGGAGCCGGGACGGCGGGGGCGGGCCGCGGGGGGGGGGGGGGGTCGGGGTCGCCCCGGTTGTGGGCCCAATCCCCGCCCGCGGCGCGGCGCCGGGCCTGGGCGGGCGCGGGCTCGGGCATCGTGCTCACCCCCGACGGCCAGGTGCTCACCAGCCATCACGTGATCAAAGGGGCCGAGGAGGTCAGTGTGGTCTCGGTGGCCACCGGCGAGCAGTACCAGGCCACCGTGCTCGGCTACGACTCCGGCGCCGACATCGCGCTGTTGTCGCTGATCGGGGCGAGGGAGCTGCCGGTCGCCCGGCTGGGCAGCTCGGCCGGTCTGCGGGTGCGCGACGAGGTGCTCGCACTGGGCAACGCGGGCGGCGCCGGCGGCATCCCCACCGCGACGCCGGGCCGGATCACCGCGCTCGACAGCACCATCGTGGCGCTCAACGCCGCCGACTTCTCCCGCAAGGCCCTGCGCGGCATGGTCGAGATCGAGGCCCCGGTCAGTTCCGGGCAGTCCGGCGGCGCGCTCGCCGACTGGCAGGCCACCGTGGTGGGCGTGGTGACCGCCTCCGCCGGACAGGCCGAGCCCGATCCGACGCCGGCCGCGCCCCCCGTAACAGCTTCGCCGCCGGCCGGCGCGCGGCCCCCCGCCAACCCCAAGCCGCGGGCGGGGCGGTAACCGGGTCCGAAAGCCACCCCCCAGAAAGTGGGTAAGCAA
>NZ_JARWRU010000917.1 GCF_029867845.1 Nocardia farcinica
GCGTAGGGGCTGTCCGGCGGGACGTACCCCTCGCCGACGTAGACGGCGACGGTCAACGCGCCGATGGCCTCGTGATCGGCGGGCGTCGCCGGGCGCACCGTGAGCTGCCCGCTCGCGGTCACGAGTCGATCCCCTGACCGCTGCCGGGGACGATGAGCTGCCACCGGTCGGGCTTGCCGACCGGATAGACGACCGGCCAGTCCTGGCCGATCTGCGGCCACTGCGCGCCGTCCCACACCAGGCGCCGATAGACCCGGGTCGGGGCCACCGAGGGGCCGGTGAGGTCGCCGGTGACGGTCACGAACTGCTCCCCCATCGCCTGCGGGCGCGGACTGACGCCGGTGAGGTGCAGGGTGCCGTACTCGGGTTCGGCGGGCGGGCGCGCCGGGCCGCGGCTGCGCCGGTAGGACACCACCAACGCCACCACGACGGCGGTCAAGATGACGAGCATCGCGAACTCCATGCCGCCATCCTAGGAGCGCGGCGCGTCCGCCCAGCTCAGCGCGGTCGGCGACCGGTCAGGTGGCGTTGCGGGCGGTTCAGCGGGCGGTCAGTTCGCTGGTGCCCCGATCGGTGCGGCGCACCTGCCAGACCGCGGTGCGGGTGCGCTGGGAGCGGCCGTTGCCTCGGTCGATCAGGCCGCGGTCGCCGGTGGTGAACACCAGCTGCGCGCCGTGGCTGTTGGTCTCCGGGTTCTGGAACAACTGGATCAGGCGATCGGTCTGGTCGCCGGACAGCCCGGCCCCGATGTCGTCCACGGCCAGCACCCGCCCGGTGTCGAGCGCGTCGAGCATGACCGGCAGCAGCCGCAGCAGCGCCAGTGTCGAGGACGACTCGTCGGTGATCTCGAACGGAATCTCCACCCCCTCGTGCACCAGGCGGAGGCCGACGCCGCGGCGGGCGACCATGCGGGCGTAGAGGGCGTCGCGGGCCGCGCGCAGATTGGTCAGCTCGCGGTCGAGCAGCAGCGGGGTCAGGCCGCTGTCCTCGCGCAGCCGATCGGCGTGCGCGGGCGAGGCGGCGGCCAGCTCGGCGTGCTCGGCGCCTGCGGCGATCTCTGCGTCGAGTTCGCGCAGATAGTCGGCGTACATCGGGTCGGGCTCGGCGACGAGCAGGTCCGCGATGCCCAGATCGGCGGCGCGCAACAACACCAGCAGCCGGGCGGCGTGCTCGGGCGAGCGCGAGATGTGGCTGCCGATCCGGTGGGCGACCGCGCCGGGGTCGACCGGGCCGTGCACCACCTCGAGCATGGCGGAGAACCACCGATAGGCGGGGACGAGCGCCTCGGCGTGCATCTGCCCGGCCAGGCTGAGCAGCAGCGCGTTCGGGCGCACCAACGGCACCAGCGCGGCCACGCCGTAGCGGGCCGCCTCGAACATGGGGCCGACCTTGATGCCCGCGCCGTCGCGTTCGAAGACGACGCGTTTGCGCGAACGCGGGTGGCTGTGCAGCCATTCGGCGGTGACGTCGGCGTTGTCGAGCGCAAAGCCGTAGGTGTACGGGCAGCCCTCGGCGACGAAGGAGACCTCGAACTCCGAGGGCAGGTTCGAGTGTGCCAGATGCGGGGTGCGCACCGGCCCCGCGTACGGGTCCCAGCCGGTCACCGAGTTGAGCACCGCGTCCCGCATCCGGTCCAGCGCGTCGATCAGGCTCGACTTGCCCGCGGCGGGCGCGCCGTGCACGGCGGTCACCGGCACCGCCACCGGGCCGCCGCCCTTGGTCAGTCGCAACTCCTGGGTATCGGCCAGCGAACGGTGATTGGTCACCTGGAAACTGCGCAGCATGCCGCCATACTTCCGCACTTCGGCGCGGCCCGGCGAACACGCCCGGCGACGCACCGCCCACGGGGCCTATCCGGCGGGCTCCCCCTCGCCTGCTTCCGCGGCCCCTTCCCCCTCCGCCGCGGGCGTCACAGCCGCCGGGCCGTGCTCGAGCAGGCGCACGAAGCCTTCCTCGTCGAGGATGGGGACGCCCAGTTCCTCGGCCTTGGCCGCCTTCGAGCCCGGCGAGTCGCCGACCACCACGAAGGCGGTCTTCTTGGAGACCGAGCCCGCCGCCTTGCCGCCGCGCACCAGGATCGCCTCCTTGGCCCCGTCCCGGGAATAGCCCTGCAAGGAGCCGGTGACCACGATGGACAGCCCTTCGAGGGTGCGTTCGATGGACTCGTCGCGCTCGTCGACCATCCGCACGCCCGCGGCGCGCCACTTGTCGACGATGGCGCGATGCCAGTCGACGGTGAACCATTCCACCACCGCCGCGGCGATGGTGGGGCCGACGCCGTCGACCGCCGAGAGCTCTTCCACGCTCGCCGTGGCGATGCGGTCGATGTCGGCGAACTCGGCGGCGAGGGCGCGCGCCGCGGTGGGCCCGACGTGACGGATGGACAACGCCACCAGCACCCGCCACAGCGGTCGATCCTTGGCGGACTGCAGGTTCTGCAACAGGCGGCGGCCGTTGGCCGACAGCTCGCCCTCCTTGTTGGTGAACAGGGAGGTCTGCAACAGCCGCGCCTCGTCGAGGTCGAACAGATCGCCCTCGTCGGCGATGGCGCCGGATCTCAGCAGGTCGACGGCCGCTTCGTAGCCGAGCGCCTCGATGTCGAAGGCACTACGGCTCGCGACGTGGAACACGCGCTCGCGCAACTGTGCGGGGCAGTGCCGCTGGTTGGGGCAGCGGATGTCGGCGTCGCCCTCCTTCTCCGGGGCCAGTTCGGTGCCGCACTCCGGGCAGTGCGTCGGCATGACGAACGCGCGCTCCGCACCGGTGCGGGTGTCCACCACCGGGCCGAGCACCTCCGGGATGACGTCGCCCGCCTTGCGGATGGTGACCGTGTCGCCGATCAGCACGCCCTTGCGTTGGACCTCGGAGGCGTTGTGCAAGGTCGCCATGGCCACCGTCGACCCGGCGATGGAGACCGGCTCCATCACCGCGAACGGGGTGACCCGCCCGGTGCGGCCGACGTTCACGGCGATGTCGAGCAGCTTGGTGGTGGCCTCCTCCGGCGGGTACTTGTAGGCGATGGCCCAGCGCGGGGCGCGGGAGGTGGCGCCGAGGCGGCGTTGCAGCGCGGTCTCGTCGACTTTGACGACCTGGCCGTCGATCTCGTGCTCGATGTCGTGGCGGTGCTCGCCCCAGTACGCGACCCGTTCGATCACCGCGTCGATGCCGCGCACCACCCGCGCGTGCTCGGAGACCGGCAGGCCCCAGGCCGCCAGCGCCCGGTAGGCCTCGGACTGGGAGGCGAAGACGGCGCCCTCCAGCCTGCCGATGCCGTGGCAGATCATCCGCAACTTGCGCCGCGCGGTGACCGCCGGGTCCTTCTGCCGCAGCGAACCGGCGGCGGTGTTGCGCGGATTCGCGTACGGCGGCTTGCCCTCCGCCACGATGGCGGCGTTCAGCGCCTCGAAATCCGCCAGCCGCATGTAGACCTCGCCGCGCACCTCGAGCAGCGCCGGGATCGGGAACTCCGCGCTCGCGGTGAGCCGGTGCGGCACGTCCTCGATGGTGCGTGCGTTGAGGGTCACGTCCTCACCGGTGCGGCCGTCGCCGCGGGTGGCGCCGCGCACCAGCCTGCCGTGCTCGTAGACCACGTTCAGCGCGACGCCGTCGATCTTGACCTCGCACAGGTAGTGCAGGTCGGGACCGGTCTCGGCCTCCACCCGCGCCGCCCAGGCGCGCAGCTCGTCGTAATTGAAGACGTTGTCGAGCGAGAGCATCCGCTCGAGATGGTCGACCGGGGTGAAGTCGGTGGCGAAGCCGCCCCCGCCCCCCAGGGGGGGCGAAAACCGGGTGGGCCGGTGGGGGTGGCGCGCCACGAGCGCCAGCAACACGCGCCCCCCCCCGGCGGCGCCCCTCTTTTTATTTTTTGGGTTGGCCGAGCCTCCCCTCCCTGTTTTTTGGGTCGCGGGGGGTCTCGGGGGGGCCCACCCCGCCCCCGACCAGCTGGGTCGGCGAATCCGGGGTGCGCAGGTCGGGGTGGCGCTCCTCGAGCTCCTGCAACTCGCGCAGCAGCGCGTCGAACTCGGCGTCGGAGATGATCGGCGCGTCGCGCACGTAGTACCGGAACTGGTGCTCGCGCACCTCCTCGGCCAGCTCCTGCCAGCGCACCCGCTCCTCGTCGGTGGCCGGCACCTGCTCCGCCCCCGCCGAACCCGCCACCACGCCCGCCACCGATTCCTCGCTCTCGGCGGCGTTCCGCGCCGCCGTGCTCGTTTCCGCAGTGCTCGTTTCAGCAGTGCTCGTCTCCGCGGTGGTATCCGTGTCGCCTGCACCGTCCCTGTCGCTCACGCACAGCACACTAGTCGAGCCCACCGACACGTTCCCGCACGTCGGCGACGGTTCACCGCGCGCCGAGCGACTCGGGATCCTCGGTGTAGACGCGGGTGACCTCGGCCGCCAGCGCCAGCGCGCGCCGCGCCCAGGACAGCGACGCGCCGCCGAGTCCGCAGGCCGGGGCGACCAGGATCTGCCCGGCCAGGATGGTGCGCGGGAAGCCGAGGCGGTCCACCAGCCGAGCGCCCGGCTCGGCGATCTCGCGCCAGGTGGGCCTGCCCGCGGGCTCGGCGGTGGGCACGAGCCCGAGGACGAGCTTCTTGCCCGCGTCGATGGCCTCGCCGAGGTCGTCGAGATCGGTGGCGCCGATGTGGGCGATGTCGATCGCCAGCGCGGCGGCCTCGGTGCGGCGCAGCAGCGCCAGCGGCGGGTCGTCCGAGCAGTCGTGCAGCACCACCGGGTCGCGCTGAGCCTGGATCACCCGGTCCAGCACCGCCCGCGCCTCCGGCTCGGGCACGGCGCGCACGGTGTCCAGGGCGCTCACCCCGCGCAGCGAGCCGTCGAGCACCCGGCGCAGGCTCGGCTCGTCCAGTTGCAGGACGATCCGCGCGCCCAGGCGTCTGCGCACCTCGTCGGCGTGTGCGACCAGGCCCTCGGCGAGGGATTCGGACAGGTCACGCACCGCGCCGGGGTCGGTGAGCGCGCGATGCCCGTTGGGCAACTCGACCTGCGCGGCCAGCGTCAACGGGCCGGTGGCCTGGAGCTTGACCACCCGGCCGGTGCCCGCCGAGCCGGAGGTCTCCCACGCCTCCTCCAGCGCGTCGAGATCGGCGCGCAGCAGATCGCGGGCGCGGCGGGAGACCGCGCCCGGGCGCGCCGCCAGCCGGTAACCGCGGGTGCTCGTATCCAGGCGCATGTCGACCAGCAGAGCCGACATCCGGCCGATCATGTCCGCGCCGATGCCGCGCGCGGGCAGTTCCACCAGATGGGTCAGGTCGGGCAGCTCGCCGAGGACGGTGGCGGCGGCCTCGCGCGGATCGGTGCCCGGCCAGGAACCCAGGCCGGTGCACACCCCGCCGGGCAGCGGGTCGCGCGGCTCGGCGGCGGTCACGGCATCCGTCGCACTCGTCGTCGGGGCGGCGTCCTCCGCCGCGCCGCGCACCAGTCGGTCGCTCACGTGTGTTCCTCCGAAGGCCGGGGTCAGTGGGCGGTCGCGTCGGCGGTCCGGGCGCGCGCCGCGTCGGCACGGGCGGTGCCGGTGATGGTCCCGCTGCCGAGCACCACGTCACCGTCCCGGTCAGGACGGTAGAGCACCACGGCCTGTCCCTTGGCGACGCCGGTCAGCGGCTCGCGCAGGCGCACCGCCATGCCGCCGTCGACCGCCTCGGCCACCGCGGGCGCGGTGCCGCCGTGCGCGCGCACCTGGGCGACACACTCGACCGGCCCCTCGGGCGTGACACCGGAGGTCCAGATCGCCCGCTCGGCGGCGACCTCGGTGACCTGCAGATCCTCGATCGAGCCGACCCGCACGGTGCCGGTTTCGGGGTCGATGTCGGTGACATAGCGCGGCCTGCCGTCGGCGGCGGGGCCGGGCAGGCCGAGCCCCTTGCGCTGACCGATGGTGAAGCCGTGCACGCCCTCGTGCTCGCCGAGCTTGCGCCCGTCGGCGTCGACCAGCGCGCCCGGCCGGACGCCGATCTTCGCGCCGAGGAAGGCGCGGGTGTCGCCGGAGGGGATGAAGCAGATGTCGTGGCTGTCCGGCTTGTTCGCCACCGCCAGGCCCCGCTCGGCGGCCTCGGCGCGGATCCGCGGCTTGGGGGTGTCGCCGACCGGGAACATCGCGCGCCGCAACTGTTCGGCGGTGAGCACTGCCAGCACGTAGGACTGGTCCTTGTCCTCGTCCACGGCGCGGCGCAGCACGCCCTCGGACAGCCGGGCGTAGTGCCCGGTCACCACCGCGTCGAAGCCGAGCGCCACCGCGCGGTCGGCCAGCGCGGAGAACTTGATCTTCTCGTTGCAGCGCAGGCACGGATTGGGGGTCTGCCCGGCGGCGTAGGCGGCGACGAAGTCGTCGATCACGTCTTCCTTGAAGCGGTCGGCGAAATCCCAGACGTAGAACGGGATGCCGAGCACGTCGGCGGCCCGGCGCGCGTCACCGGCGTCCTCCTTGGAGCAGCAGCCGCGCGAGCCGGTGCGCAGGGTGCCCGGCGCCGACGACAGCGCCAGGTGCACGCCGACCACCTCGTGGCCGGCGTCGACGGCGCGGGCGGCCGCGACCGCCGAATCCACGCCACCGCTCATCGCCGCGAGTACCCGCATCACACACCGCCTTTCGCACCGGCGAGACCAGCAGCCCTGGCCCGCTCTATCACCTGGGGGAGGACATTCACCACCGCTTCCACGTCCTCGCGCGTGGAGGTGTGCCCGAAGGAGAAGCGCAACGATCCGCGCGCCGCCCGGTGCTCGACGCCCATGGCGATGAGCACGTGACTCGGCGCGGCCACGCCCGCGTTGCAGGCCGAGCCGGTGGAACATTCGATCCCGGCCGCGTCCAGCAGCATGAGCAGCGAGTCGCCCTCGCAGCCGGGGAAGGTGAAGTGGGCGTTGGCGGGTAGCCTCGCCGAACCGGCCGGGCCGTTGAGCACCGCGTCCGGGACGACCTCGGTGACACCGGCGATCAGCTCGTCGCGCAGCGCGGCCATGCGCGCCGCGTGCGCGGGCAGTTCGGCGACCGCGTGGCCGAGGGCCGCGGCCAGCCCGACCGCCGCGGGGGTGTCGGAGGTGCCCGAGCGCAGGTCGCGCTCGTGACCGCCACCGTGCAGCAGCGGCACGCAGGGCACCTGCCTGCCGAGCAGCAGCACGCCGATGCCGTGCGGGCCGCCCACCTTGTGGCCGGTGAAGCTGGCCGCAGACAGGCCGCTGGCGGCGAAGTCGATGGGCAGCTGTCCCGCGGCCTGGATGGCGTCACTGTGCATGGGCACGTCGAACTCGCGGGCGACGGCGGCCAGCTCGGCGACCGGCTGGATCGCGCCCACCTCGTTGTTGGCCCACATGACCGTGACCAGGGCGACCTCGTCGGCGTGCTCGGTCAGCTCCGCGCGCAACGTCTCCGGCGAGACGAGGCCGTCGGCGTCCACCGGCAGCCAGCTGACCTTCGCGCCCTCGTGCTGCTCGAGCCATTCCACCGCGTCGAGCACGGCGTGGTGTTCGGTCGAGCCCGCGATGACGCGCACCCGGCGCGGATCGGCGTCGCGGCGCGCCCAGAAGATGCCCTTGACGGCGAGGTTGTCGCTCTCGGTCCCGCCGGAGGTGAAGATCACCTCCGAGGGCCGGGCGCCGAGGTTCGCCGCGATCGACTCGCGGGCCTCCTCGAGCAGCCGCCGGGCGGTCCGGCCCGACCCGTGCACCGAGGACGCGTTGCCCGGCACCGCCAGGGCAGCCGTCATCGCCTCGATGGCGACGGGGAGCATCGGTGTGGTCGCCGCATGATCGAGGTAGACCGTCTGGGGTGCAGCACCGATGACCGGACCCGGATAAGCCGACTTCATGACCATCAAAGGATAGCCGTCGCCCGCCACGGGATATTCCCGCCCACTCGGGGCCCGGTCTCGGCGCGCGAGTTAGCGCGCGGTGGGGGCGCGGGACGGGGGGGGGGGCCCCCCCGCGGGGGGGGGGGGGGGGGGGGGGGGGG
>NZ_JARWRU010000918.1 GCF_029867845.1 Nocardia farcinica
CGGCCCCCCCCCCCCCCCCCCCCCGCCCCCGGGGTCGCCCCCCCCCGGCCCCCCCCCACACCCCCCCCCCGCCCCGGGGCCCCCCGCCCGGGGGGCCAACCCCCGGGCCGGGGCGCCCGCCGCGGGCGGACGCGTCGGACGGGCGGGAGCGGGTAGGCGGGAATTGGGGCATGATCGAGGGCAGGCAATTCTCGAAGTGCACGAACGGAGAGGAGCGCACCATGGTCGACCGTCGCGTGTTCGGAGCGCCGGACGAGGTGTCGGAGACCGATCTCGTCGATCAGACGACGCCGGTGGACTACGAGGAACCCGACGACCCGGAGGTGGCCGTTCAGGATCCCCCGCCGGAGACCGACCCGCGCTCCGGCTGGGAAGCGAACCCCGCCGACGTGGTCGACCAGTACATCTCCGTGCCGCTCGACGACGTCGTCGAAGAGGAGCAGTGACGACGTCCTCGAAGAGGAGCAGTGACACGGTCCTCGAAGAGGAGCCGGTGACGCGCTAGGGCGCGATCCGGCTGCGCACCGTGGCGTGCAGTTCCCGCAGCCCGGACCGTTCGGTGATCACCTCGAGCACACGCAGCCCGTGCGCGCCTGCCTCGAGTTCGACGGCCAGCTCGCCGGGATCGACCTGCCGGTGCGGGATGCGGTAGGCCGCGCACAGGGCGGCCAGATCCATGCCGTGCGGAGTGCCGAAGACCCGCTCGAACACGCCCGCGTACTGCGGATCGCCCTGTTCGAGCAGTTCGAAGATGCCGCCGCCGTCGTCGTTGGCGACCACGATGGTCAAATCGGCCGGGCGCGGCTCCCCCCGGCCGATCAGCAGGCCGGAGGCGTCGTGCAGGAAGGTCAGGTCGCCGATCAGGGCGATGGTGCGGCCCTCGTGCGCCAGCGCGGCGCCGACGGCGGTGGAGACGGTGCCGTCGATGCCCGCCACGCCGCGATTGGACAGCACCCGCACGCCCGGCCGAGGACTGGACACCAGCGCCGCGTCCCGCACCGGATTCGACGCCCCAAGCAGCAGCTGGTCGCCCTCGCGCAGCGCGTCCATGACCACGGCGGCCACGTGCAGGCCGGTGGGCTTGGGATGCCCGGCCAGTTCGCCGCGCACGGCCTGTTCGGCGGTGGCGCTCAGCCGCGCGCAGTGCGCCAGCCACTCCGGCCGTGGCTCGCCGGTGGTGACCGCGCGGGTGCCGGTGCCGACCACGTTGCCCGAGACGTCGGGCCAGCGCGGGCCGGTGGTCAGGGCGTAGACGGTGACCTCGGGATCGGCCAGCAGCCGTGACACCTGCCGGTGCAGGGTCGGTCTGCCGGTGATGATCGCCTGGCGCGGCTTCAGCAGCGGCAGCGCCAGCGGGTGCAGGGCGGGCCCGTGCACCGGCGCGGTCGGCTCGGCGACCGTGGGAAGTCGCGCGAGCTCGGGGCGCAGGCCCGCGCCGTGACCGGAGACCACCACGGTGTCGATGCTCAGGTCGATGTCCAGCGGGACGTCGAGGGTGGCGTGGCGGGTGTCGGTCCACGGCTTGCCGTCCGCGCGGCCCGCGGGCTCGCTCTCCCCCGCCGCCAGGTCGGGGACCAGCGGCTCGCGCAGCGGGATGTCGAAATGCACCGGCCCGGCGTTGCCCGAACGGGTGCCGCGCGCGGCGGCCAGCACCCGGCAGACCGCCGAGCGCCACACGCTGTTCTGCTGGTCGTAGCTGCCCGCGCCCGCGCCGTCGGCCTCGGCCAGTCCGAGGCTGACCGTCGCGCGCACCTGGCTGCCGAACAACCCGAGTTGCTCGACGGTCTGGTTGGCGCCGGTGCCGAGCAGCTCGTAGGGCCGGTTGGCGCTCAGCACGATCAGCGGCACCCTGGCGTAATTGGCCTCGAGCACAGCCGGTCCCAGATTGGCCACCGCGGTGCCCGAGGTCATCACCACCGGGACGGGCGCGCCCGCCGAGATCGCCAGGCCGATCGCCAGGAAGCCCGCGGTGCGCTCGTCGATGCGCATGTGCAGCCGCAACCGCCCGGCCGCGTCGGCGGCCTGCAGCGCGAAGGCCAGCGGGGCGTTGCGCGAGCCGGGGCACAGCACGACGTCACGGACGCCGCCGCGCACCAATTCGTCGACGACAACCCTGGCCTGCGCAGTTGACGGATTCACCTCACCAGCCTGTCAGATGCGGGCGATCACGGCGCGGTCGGCCTGATCACACCCCCGCGAATGCCGATCACATCCTCGCAAATGCTGATACACATCGTCACAAACGCGACGAGGTGGCGGCGCCGCCCCCCGCCCCCACCCCGGACACAAGGGCCGG
>NZ_JARWRU010000919.1 GCF_029867845.1 Nocardia farcinica
GGATGATGTCGACCCCACCCGCGAAGGCGGCGTCGGCGAACCTGGCCAGATCGCCCTTTTCCCGGCGCGCGTCGGTGCACAGGTACAGCCGCGCGGTGGCCAGGCGATCACGGGGCGGCAGGGGGCGGTTCGGGTGGGAGGGTTGCACGTCACAGACGGTAGCCGCGCTACCGTGGACAAGCGAGCACAGGGCGATCCCGTGCCGATACGCGCAGGTAGGTGACAGACATGCGGACTCTGGCCGTCGTCGGCGGCGGCGCCGTCGGATTCGCGGTGGCCTGGCGGGCCGCGGCGGCCGGATGGCAGGTCACGCTGTTCGACGCCGCCGCCGGATCGGGCGCCTCCCGGGTGGCGGGCGGCATGCTCGCCCCGCTGTCGGAGGGCTGGCCGGGGGAGGACGGCGTGCTCGGCTTCGGCGCGGCCTCGCTGGCCCGCTGGCCGGAATTCGCCGATCGGGTGGCCGCGGCCACCGGCGTGGACGTCTTCGTCGCCCGCGAGACCATGACCGTCGCCCTCGACGCCGCCGACGCCGCCGATCTGCGCACCGTCGCCGACTGGGTGGGCGAGCGCGGCCACCGCCTGCGACTGCTCGACCGCGCCGGGGTGCGTGAGCTGGAACCCGGCCTGGCCAGGACGGTGCGTGCCGGTCTGCTGTCCGGCGAACCGGCCATCGACAACCGCCTGCTGTTCGGCGCGCTGCGCGACGCGGCGGTGGCCGCCGGGGTCGAACTGCGCGAGGAATCGGTGACCGACCCGGCCGCGCTGGACTTCGACCAGGTGGTCGTCTCGGCGGGCGCGCACTCCGGCGGGCTGTGGCCCGACCTTCCGGTGCGCCCGGTGAAGGGGGAGATTCTGCGGTTGAAGCGCCGTCCCGGCGTCGCGCCCGCACCGGCCAGGGTGATCCGAGCCAGGGTGCACGGCCGCCCGGTCTACCTGGTGCCGCGCGCACACGGCCTGGTCGTCGGCGCGACCCAGTACGAGGTCGGCTTCGACACCACCGTCACGGTGGCGGGGGTGCGCGACCTGATCGCCGACGCCGAGGCGATCTTCCCCGCCATCGGCGAATACGAGCTGGCCGAGGCGTCGGCGGGCCTTAGCCCCGGCACCCCGGACAACCATCCGCTCATCGGCAGGCTCACCGACAAGGTCGTCGCCGCCACCGGGCACGGCCGCAACGGCATGCTGGCCGTCCCGCTCACCGTGGACGCGACGCTGGCCCTGCTCGACGGCGGCGCCGTGCCCGAGGCCGGGGCCGCCGACCCGCACCGCTTCACCGCGACGCCGCCCACCGCGTCGCCGTCCGTCACAGGAGGAGTTCGATGACCGCCATGTCCATCCCGATCGGTGTCACGGTCAACGGCGAGGACCACGAGTTCGCCGAGCCGCTGACCGTCCGCCAGCTGCTCGAGCGCCTGGCGCTGCCCTGCCAGGGCGTGGCCGTGGCCGTGGACGGCGCGGTGTTCCCGAAGTCGCGCTGGGACGAGCAGGTCGGCCGCGGCTGGACGATCGAGGTGCTGACGGCGGTCCAGGGTGGCTGACCTACCGGAATCCCCCGCGAACGGGCTGCCGCCGCTGCGCATCGGCGACCGGGAGTTCGGCTCCCGGCTCATCATGGGCACCGGCGGTGCGGAGAACCTGGCCGTGCTGGAGGAGGCCCTGGTCGCCTCGGGCACCGAGCTGACCACGGTGGCCATGCGCCGTGTCGACGCCGCGGGCGGCACCGGCGTGCTCGACCTGCTGAAGCGGCTGGACATCATGCCGCTGCCCAACACCGCCGGTTGCCGCACCGCCGCCGAGGCCGTGCTCACCGCGAACCTGGCCGCCGAGGCGCTGGGCACCACCTGGGTCAAGCTCGAGGTGGTGGCCGACGAGCGCACCCTGCTGCCCGACCCGATCGAACTGCTCTCGGCCGCCGAACAGCTGGTCGACGCCGGTTTCACCGTCCTGCCCTACACCAACGACGACCCGGTGCTGGCGCGCAGGCTCGAGGACGCGGGCTGCGCGGCCGTCATGCCGCTCGGCGCGCCCATCGGCACCGGTCTCGGCATCGGCAACCCGCACAACATCGAGATGATCGTGGGCGCCGCGGGCGTCCCGGTGATTCTGGACGCGGGCATCGGCACCGCCAGCGACGCCGCGCTGGCGATGGAACTCGGCTGTTCGGCGGTGCTGCTGGCCACCGCCGTCACCAGGGCCAAGCAGCCGCCGCTGATGGCCGCCGCGATGGCCGACGCGGTGCGCGCGGGCCTGCTCGCCCGGCACGCCGGCCGCATCCCCAAGCGGTTCTGGGCTCAGGCGTCGTCGCCGTCGACGCCCTGAGCCGGTCGCCGACACCGGGGCGAGAGAAGCCGCGCACCACCGGCGCGGCCCCTACGGGGGTTCCCTCGGCCGTCCCCGACTCGAGCGGGAGCCCGGTCATTCTCGAGGATGACCGGATTCCACCCCTGGGTGTGGACGCGCGTGGACGATCGGTAGGGAATGCTGGAGTCCATGATCGAAGTACGGGGTCTGACCAAACAATTCGGCCGGACCGCCGCCGTCGAGGATCTGACCTTCACCGTTCGTCCGGGACAGGTGACGGGCTTCCTCGGACCCAACGGCGCCGGCAAGTCGACGACCATGCGGATGATTCTCGGCTTGGACCGGCCGACGGCGGGCACCGCGCTCATCGATGGCAAGCCTTACCACGAGATCAAGAACCCGCTGCGCACCGTCGGCGCGCTGCTCGACGCCAAGTGGGTGCACCCGAACCGCTCGGCGCGCGCCCACCTGCAGTGGCTGGCCGCCTCCAACGGCATCGAGAAATCGCGGGTCGAGGAGGTGCTGCGGCTGGTCGGGCTCGCCGAGGTCGCCGACCGTCCCGCCGGCGGGTTCTCGCTCGGCATGTCCCAGCGGCTCGGCCTGGCCGGGGCGCTGCTGGGCGATCCGAAGGTGCTGCTGTTCGACGAGCCGGTCAACGGCCTCGACCCGGAGGGCATCCTGTGGATCCGCCGGTTCATGCAGCGCCTGGCCGCCGAGGGCCGCACCGTGCTGGTCTCCAGCCACCTGCTGTCGGAGATGGCGCAGACCGCCGAGCACCTGGTGGTGATCGGCCGCGGCAAGCTCATCGCCGACACCACGACGAAGGAGTTCATCGAGCGCGCCTCCGAGCAGAGCGTGCGCGTGCGCAGCCCGCAGCTCGACGAACTGCGCAGCCTGCTCACCGGCAAGAACCTGACCGTCCGCGAGGACGGCGCGAGCGCGGACGGCCCCGCCCTGCTGGTGGCGGGCGTCGCCAGCGACGCGGTCGGCACGCTGGCCGCGGAGAACAACATCACCCTGTTCGAGCTGTCCCCGCAGCGCGCCTCGCTGGAGGAGGCGTTCATGCGGATGACCGGCGGTGCGGTGCAGTACCACGGTGAGGGCGCCGAACAGGTGGGCGTGCCGGGACCGGACGCGCAGATGGCAGCGATGGGAGGAGCGCTCCGATGAGCGTATTGGCCGCGGAACGAATCAAATTGACCTCGACCAGATCGCCGTGGTGGTGCACCGGCCTGGCCGTGGTGTTCTCCCTGGGCATGACCGCGCTGTTCGGTCTGCTGCTGAATGTCACGATGAGCGCGTGGAAGGACGATCCGTCCATCGCGCCGGAGCCGCCGCTGGCCGACAACGTGCTCGCCGCCCTCGGCATCACCGGCGCGGCCTTCCTGCCCGGCTTCGGTTACATCCTCATCATGATCATGTGCGCGCTGGCCGTGACCAGCGAGTACCGCTTCGGCACCATGCGCGCCACCTTCCTGGCGGTGCCCAACCGGACCGCGGTGCTGGCCACCAAGGCCGGCATGCTCGCGGTCGGCGCGGCCGTGCTCGCGGCGGTGCTGACTTTCCTGAGCTTTCTCATCCTGAAGGCGGTCACCACCGCGGAGGTCGGTCAGAAGCTGAGCCTGACCGAGGGCGACACCAAGATCTTCTACGCGGTCCCGATCTTCATCGCCCTGGTGGCGGTGCTCGCCGTCGGTGTCGGCGCGCTGGTGCGCCAGTCGGCGGGCGCGATCTCGGTGCTGATCGTCTGGCCGGTGCTGATCGAGCCGATCATCGGCGCGTTCGGTAAGTACGGACGTAATATTCAGGTGTTCCTGCCGTTCCAGAACGCCAATCGCTTCCTCGGTATGGAGGACACGGGTCTGCCCTGGCACTGGGGCCCCTGGCCCGCCCTGCTGTACTTCACGGCCTTCGTCGCGATCGTCTTCGCCGCCGCCGTGGTCGTGGTCAACAGGCGAGACGCCTGACACATGCTTCCCGGGCAGCGCCCTCGCCGCCCGGGAACGCGGACGCCGCCTTGTCGGGAGGTCCGGCTCGGGGTCGGCGCTATCACCACTGCCCGGTGATCGCGCCCCCGAACCGGCCCGGCGTGTGAAGTCGCCCCTTCCACGCCGGGC
>NZ_JARWRU010000920.1 GCF_029867845.1 Nocardia farcinica
GTGTGCAGCTCGCGCAGCAGCTCGGTCATGGCGGCGGCGTCGGTGACATCGCCGCGGGCCGCGGTGACCTCGATGCCGCGTTCCCGCCAGACCGCGAGCTGGGCGTGGGCGGCGTCGCCGCGGGGACCGCTCCGTCCGAGCAGGGTGAGCCTGGTGGCGCCGCGCGCGACCAGCCAGCGGCCGACGGCCAGGCCGAAGGCGCCGTAACCGCCGGTGATCAGGTACTGCGCCGCCGGATCGATCTCGGTTTCACGCAGGCGCGGCCGGACCAGCGGCGCGGCCTCGTCGAAATCGAGGGCGACCCGGCCGATCCGCGAGGAGCGGGCGACCTCCTCGAAGGCCTTGGCCACGTCCGCGCTGCCGTACGGGGTGTAGGGCAGGGCGCGGTAGACGCCGTCGGTCAGTTTGCCGTGGACGCGGCGCAGCAGCTCGACGGTGTAGGCGCGCCGCTTGGCGAGCATGCGGTCGAGGTCGAACGAGTGGTAGGAGACGTTCTTGTCGAAGACCCGCATGTCGAGCTGGCCGCCGGTGTAGATGTCGGCCTTGCCGATCTCCACGATCCGGCCGAATTCGGCGACGGCGGTGAAGTTGGCGCGCAACAGGTCGCCGGGCGCGGTGCTGACCACGACGTCGACGCCCGCGCCGCCGGTCAGGGCGAGCACGTCCTCGGCGAAGTTCAGCGAGCGCGAGTCGAGCACGTGGTCGGCGCCCTGCGCACGGGCCCAGGCCCGGCGTTCCTCGGTGCTCGCGGTGCCGATCACGGTGGCGCCGTGCAGCTTGGAGATCAGGGTGGCGGCCGCGCCGACGCCGCCCGCCGCGCCGTGCACGAGCACGGTCTCACCGGCCCGCACGCGGGCCAGTTCCAGCAGCGCGTACTCGGCGGTGCCGAAGGCGGTGGAGTTGGTGCAGTGGCCCGGTTCCACGTCCGGGTCGAGGCGGCTGACCAGGTCGGCCTCGGCGGTGTTGTAGCGGCGGATCATGTCCTTGCAGGCCAGGCTCACGGTGTCGCCGACCGCCACGTGCGTGACGCCCGCCCCGACGCGCGTGACCACGCCGATGCCCTCCATGCCGGGCGAGCCGCCGAAGAAGGTGCCTGCCAGGTCGCGCTCGGTGAGCACGCCGAGGATCTTCAGCGGGTCCTTGTAGTTCAGCCCGACCGCGCGCATGCGCACCTCGACCTCGCCCGTCTCGGGCGCACGGCGGCCGCATTCGCGCCAGGCGAGCCTGCTCAACACCCGCGAGGCGGGGATCTCCAGGGCGTAGTTGGCCTCCGGGTCGGTGAGCGGGACGGCCTCGTCGAGCGCCTCGATGCGCTCGTTCAGGGTGGCCGCGAGCGCGGGCACCCAGCGCAGGCCGTCGCGCAGGAAGACCTCGTCGACGTTGTCGTGGCTGAACGCGCCGGGGATGTTCAGCTCGGCGGCCAGTTCGGCGTCGGCGGTGCCTGCGTCGACGTCGACCAGCCGCCAGCGCAGCCGGGGCTGTTCGTTGAGCAGCACGCGACGCGCACCGGCGACGGCGGCCTGCACCGGGTCGGGGGCGGTGTCGCCCTCGGGGTGGGCATAGGCCTGCTCGGTGACGACGGTGACGTGGACGGAGCCGTCACCGGACATCGGCATCTCCAGACCGAGCCGGTCGATGCGGTTCTCGAGGAATCCCTCCACTGCCACGGCGATCTCACGCAGTGCCCACAGATGGTCCAGGTCGGTGTAACCGTCGGCGTCGCGGTCGACGACCAGGACCACGTGCAGCCGCGAGACGCCCTCGGTCTCGGCGGCGGCGTTCAACCGTTCCACCACCAGGGCGCCGAGGTCGGTGGCGCCGGGCTCGCCTGCGGCGAGCAGTTCCGGCCGGGCGACCAGTCCGGCGATCCGTCTCGCCCGCGCTCCCGCCACGGGGGCCAGGTCGAGCACGAGGGTGTGCGCGGCCGCGGGGTCGGGCAGCGCGTCGACGGCGACGGGTTCGCGCAGCTCCCAGCGGTTCTCGTAGAAGAAGCCGGTCATCCGGCGCAGCGCGCCGAGGCCGGGCGCGATGGAGCCGAAGCGCATGCCGCGGATCTGCACGATCACCGTGCCGTCGGCGCCGAGCAGGTCGATGTCGGCGGTGGGCTCGCCCTCGCGGTCCAGCCGGGCGAGCACGTCGAGCCGGTCGGGCACGGGCGCGAAGGCGCGCACGGATTCCACGCCGACCGGCACCATCGCCCCGTCGGCGGTGTTGCCGCTGCCGACCAGCAACGCGGCGATGCTCTGCAGGGCCGCGTCGACCACGCACGGATGCGCGAGATGCCCTGAGCCCGCGGCGATCTCGCCGTCCAACTGGGCGAGCACGGTGGTCTCGCGCACCCGCACCGAGGTGGCGCGGCGGAAGGCGGGCCCGTAGTCGAGGCCGCGTTCGGCCAGGCCCGCGTAGAAGTCGGCGGGGTCGATCGCGTGCATGCCCTCGGGATCGGGCAGGGTCACCGGCACGGGTTCGTAGGCGCCCTCGACCAGGCGGCCGGTGGCGTTGACGGTCCAGGCGTCGGCGGCGGCGCCGTGCGAGCGGATGACGAACCGGTTGGTGGATTCCTCCACCCGCAGTTCCACCACCGGCGCCTCGCCCTCCTGGATCACCAGTGGCGCGACGAAGCGCACATCGGCGACCGCGACCCGGGTCGACTCGCCGCGCACGGCCGCGGCGCTGAGCGCGGCGTCCAGGTCGGCGGCGCCGGGCAGGATGCGGGTGCCGCCGACCACGTGGTCGGCCAGCCACGGCATGGCGCCGACGCTGAGCCGCACGGTCCACGAGGTGGTCGGCTCGCCGAGATCGGGGTCGCCGAGCATCGGGTAGCCGCCAGGGGTGCCGTGCCGGTGCTGGGTGAAGGCGGGCAGGTCGGCACGCAACACCGTGCGCTGCCAGGGATAGCGGGGCAGGTCGATGTGCGGGGTGACCGGCTCCGCGCCGAACAGCGCGTCGATGTCGAGCACGCCAGCGGTGTACAGCCCGGCGATGGTGCGCCGGATGCTGTCGGCGTCGTCCTGTTTGCGGTGCAGGGTGGCCACCGAGGTGCCGGTCTCGCCCGCGCCGAGCAGGATCTCCCTGATGTTGGCGCCGAGCACCGGGTGCGGGCCGACCTCGAGGAACACCCGGCTGCCGTCGGCGATCAGCGCGGAGATCGCGTCGGCGAAGCGGACCGGCTGGCGCACGTTGGCGCACCAGTATTCGGCGTCCCAGTCGCCCGAGGTGACCCGCGCTCCGGTGACCGTGGAGTACAGCGGCAGCCTCGGCGCCTCGACCGTCAGCTCCGCGAGCGCGTCGCGCAGCTTGTCGAGGATCGGCTCCATCAGATAGCTGTGGTAGGGCACCTCGACGTGCAGGCGTTTGGCGAAAACGCCCTGCTCGGTGAGGCTTTCGGCGATGGCGTCGAGGCGGTCGACGGCGCCGGCCAGGGTCACCGCGTTGGGGCTGTTGATCGCGGCGATGTCCACCCGGTCGTCGCCCGCGATCAGCGCCCGCGCCGCGTCGGGGGCGAGGC
Source organism: Nocardia farcinica (assembly GCF_029867845.1). Taxonomy (GTDB): domain Bacteria; phylum Actinomycetota; class Actinomycetes; order Mycobacteriales; family Mycobacteriaceae; genus Nocardia; species Nocardia farcinica_A. The sequence goes on from NZ_JARWRU010000920.1 coordinate 3,509, forward strand.
CGACGGCGAGCATGCCGCCCGAGCCCGCGGTGGTCGCCTGCAGCCTGGCGCGGTGCACGCTCACCGTGACCGCGTCGCGCAGCGAGAGCATGCCGGTCACGTAGGCCGCCGACACCTCGCCGACACTGTGGCCGACCACCGCGGCGGGCCGGATGCCGAGGTCGGCCAGCAGCGCGACCAGCGCGACCTGCACCAGGAAGTTGGCCGGTTGCGCGACCTCGGTGGCGGTCACCCTTGACTGTTCTTCCGGCTTGCGCAGTTCCTCGACGATCGACCATCCGGCGACCTCGCGGAAGACCTCGTCGATCCGGCGCGCCTCCTCGGCGAACACGCCATCGGTCTCGAGCAGGCCGCGGGCCATGGCCCACCACTGCGGTCCCATGCCGGTGAAGACGAACACCGGCTCCTCGGTGCGCTTCGGCACGATCTTGGCGGCCCCGCGCGCGTTGCCGTCGGCCAGTTCGACCAGGCCGGTCACCAGTTCGGCGTCGTCACCGAAGGGGATCGCGGCCCGGTAGGGGTGGTGCTTGCGGCGGGTCCACGCCGCCTCGGCGAGCCGGCCGGGATCGGCGCCCTCGGCGACGAGTTCGGCGAAGCCGCGGGCCAGTTCCCGCACCGCCTGCTCGCTGCGCGCCGAGAGCGGCAGCACCCCGTGGTGGCGCGGGGCGCGCTGTTCGCGGTCGGGTGCGAGGTATTCCTGGAGAATGGCGTGCGCGTTGGTGCCGCCGTAGCCGAAGCCGTTGACGGCGACGGTCATCGGGCCGGACGCGGGGTCGTGCGGTTCGGCGTCGAGTTGCAGACGCAGGTTGAGTTCGTCGAACGGGATGTCGGGGTTGGGCTCGTTCAGCCAGCCCTGCGGGGCGATGGTCCGGTGCGAGATCGCCAGCGCGCTCTTGATGACACTGGCGATGCCGGAGGCGGCCTCGGTGTGGCCGAGCTGGCCCTTCACCGACCCGACGCCGAGCGGTTTCGCGCGTCCTGCCGCCTGACCGTAGGCGCGGCCGATGGCACGCAGCTCCAGCGGGTCGCCGACGGGGGTGCCGGTGCCGTGCGCCTCGACGTAGTCGACCTCGTGCGGGGCGATACCCGCCCGCTCGGTGACCGACCTGGCCAGCGCCTCCTGGAGGTCGGCGTTGGGCACGGTGATGGCGGTGGTGCGGCCGTCCTGGTTGGCGCCGGTGGCCTTGATGACCGCGTAGACGCGGTCGCCGTCGCGTTCGGCGTCGGCCAGGCGCTTGAGCACAACCATGCCCGAGCCCTCGCCGCGGCCGTAGCCGTCGGCGGCGGCGTCGAAGGGCTTGCTGCGGCCGTCGGCGGCCAGGAAGCCGCCCTTGCACATGGACACGAACGGTTCCGGCTGCAACAGCATGGTGACACCGCCCGCCATGGCGATCGCGCAGTCGCCGCTGTCGAGCGCCTGACAGGCCAGGTGCAGGGCGACCAGCGAGGACGAGCAGGCGGTGTCCACGGTGACGGCGGGTCCGACCAGGTCGAGCGCGTAGGCGATCCGGTTGGACAGCATGGTGTAGGAGGCGCCGACGGCGGTGTGCATGTCCACGTGCGGCAACGCCGGTCCCGCGACCGAGACGGCGAGCTGGTCGAGGGTGAAGGCGCCGACGTAGACGCCGACCGGCTCACCGGTGACCCGGCCCGCGATGCCCGCGTCGTCGAGCGCCTCCCAGGCGACTTCGAGGATCAGCCGCTGCTGCGGGTCCATCGAGGCCGCCTCGCGCGGGGAGATGCCGAAGAAGTCCGGGTCGAACGCCCACGGGTCGCCGGTCATGAAGGCCGCCCTGCGGGTGTACATGCGGCCCGGGGTGCGTTTGTCGGGATCGTAGAAGCGGTCCACGTCCCAGCGGGTCGACGGGATATCGGTGACGCCGTCGCCCTTGCCGACGAGGAACTCCCAGAACGACTCCGGCGAATCGATGCCGCCGGCGTACCGGCAGCCGATTCCGACTATGGCGATGTCAGACACGGGGAACTCCTTGCGTACTCGAAGACCGGACCGGATCGCGGCGAACCGGAACGGGAGTGGAACGGGTGAGCCGTCGTCGGCTCGGGAAGGCGGAGGAGACGGGGTGGACGAGACGGGAGAGCCGGCCGGGGAGAGGTCAGGAAGCGGGCTGTCGCAGCACGAGATTCATCTCGGGACCGTCGCGACCGATGCGGACGCGGCGGACGACTTCACAACCGAGCGCCTCGTAGTAGGCGACGTTGCCGTCCTTGCAGATTCCGCCGAGGGCGGCGGAATCTGCGTCGGCCTGCTCGGCCCGCGCCGACCACAGCGCGCGGCCGACGCCCCGGCGTTGCAGGCCCGGTTCGCAGCCGAGGTAGACCAGGAACATGTGTGGTTGCGCGGGAGCCACTTCCGCGATCGCGGCGTCGACGGCCATGCCCCGCACCGTGGCCGCGCCCATGGCCGCCAGCAGTTGCGGCCCGGCCAGCATCTCACGCCACCACGTGGTGCGCGTCCCCGGTGGCCGCCACAGCGCCGCGCCGACCACCCGTCCGTCGACGGTGGCCACCATGGCCCCGTCCACGGGCAGGAAGCGGTGCCGCACCAGCACGCGCAGCATGTCCGGCGTGCGCCGGTAACGCTGCACCCGATCGGGGAAGACTTATTCCTCGATCGGGTCGCCGGTTTCGAAAGCCTGCGCGAGCACTCGCACGATGTCGTCGATGTCGCGCTCGTCGGCGCGGCGGACGACCGTACACCCCTGCTGGTCCAACTACTGCCCCTCCGCTGTCGACCTACCCGCCAGTAGGTTACTCACGCGGCATGAGGACGCCAACCGGGAGAGCACGTGAGAAATCAGACCGGTTCCGGTCTTGTTCCGACACTGGAAGATCACCTAAGGTATGCCGCTAGTCCCTTGTGGCCGAACACAATTGGGACGAACCGGAAGACTCGGCCACCCCGTCACGCGCGCGGAGGCGTCACCCCATCACGCGCGCGCGGCGGCGTCATCCATCACGCGCGCGCGGCGGCGATGACCGGCGTGTGCAACACGTCGGGAACCTCGGTGCCGCGCAGCGATGTTCCCGCCGTCTCCCGCAGATACGCCCACGCGACCAGACCGATCAGCGAGGCGCCGATCATGTACGCGGCGGGGAACAGCGCCCACCCGGTCGACTCGATGACGGCCTCGTTGACCAACGGCGCGGTGCCGCCGAACGCGGCGGTGGAGACGTTGTAGGCCAGGGCGAAACCGGCGTAGCGCACGTGCGTCGGGAAGATCGCGGGGAAGGTCGCGCTGATGGTCGCCAGCTGCGGCAGGTACAGCAGGCCGAGCACGATGAAGCCGAGCACCGCGAAGACCGGCCCCTGGCCCATCAGCCAGTACATGGGCAGCGCGAAGACGCCGAGGCCGACCAGCGAGACCAGCCACATCGGCCTGCGGCCGACCCGGTCCGACAGCGCGCCGAAGAACGGGATGACCGCCATCATCACCACCTGGCCGATGAGCATCATGGCCGTGGTGGTGGATTCGCTCATGCCGAGCGATTTCTGCAGGTAGGTCGGCTGGTAGGTGAGCAGCGTGTAGTTGACCACATTGAGCGCGATCACCAGTCCGCCCAGGGTGAGCAGTTCCCGGCGGTAGTGGCGGACCAGCTCGCGCAGGCCGGTCGGCGGATGGTCCTCCTTGGCGACCTCCTCGAAGACCGGCGACTCGTCCAGTTGCGAGCGCAGGTACAGCCCGATCAGGCCGAGCGGCACGGCGATCAGGAACGGCAGGCGCCAGCCCCAGTCGTACATGGCCTCCGAGCCGAGGATCAGCTGGAACAACAGCACCACGGCCGAGCCGCCGACGAAACCGCCCAGCGTGCCGAACTCGAGGAAGCTGCCGAGGAAGCCGCGCTTGCGGTCACTGGCCGTCTCGGCGAGATAGGTGGCCGCGCCGCCGTACTCACCGCCGGTGGAGAAGCCCTGGACCACCCGCAGCAGGATGAGCAGGATCGGCGCGAACACGCCGATCTGGGCGTGGGTGGGCAGCAGCCCGATGGCGCCGGTGGCGGCGGCCATCAGCAGGATGGTGGTGGCCAGGACCCGCTTGCGGCCGAGCCGGTCGCCCAGCGGGCCCCAGACCATGCCGCCGAGCGGGCGCAGCACGAACGAGACCGCGAAGCCGAGCATGGTGCCCAGCGTGCCGAGGTCGCCGGGGAAGAAGGCGGCGGTGAGATAGGTCGCGGTGGCGGCGTACACGCCGTAGTCGAACCACTCGGTCGCGTTGCCCATCGCCGAGGCGGCCACCGACCGGCGGACCCGCTTCGCCTGCTCGTCGCCGGTCCGGCTGCTGCCGCCGTCACCCGCGTGGTCGCCCCCGTGTGCGACCTCCCCGTTGCCCGCCACCCCGGTCATAGCCATGTCTCCTCACCGGTCCGCGGACCGCCGGTCACCAGTACTCCGCGCTCGCCGCGTCCGCCGACGCCGATTCCGCCGCCGACACGAGCACGCAGAAAACCGTTCCCCGGTTCGACGCAGGTCAAACGCCGGGCGACCCACTCACCCGACCGCCGCATACCCGCCTACCAGGCGACCACGCGGAAATTGTGATACCGATCACATTGCCTGTTCCGAGAGCTGGATCACCGACTCCAGGCCGCCGCGGGCGGTCGCGCCGGAGTGTCACCGGTCGGGCCGGCCGAGGAACACCCGCAGCGCCCCGGGACGGCTGGTGAAGGCGAACTTCGTCCCCCGGTAGCCGACCTCGCCGTCGGTCGCCAGCGACACCGGCCCGCCCGCCAGTCGCACCTCCAGCCGGTCGACGGCCCGGCGGACGTAAGTCGGCGAGTCGGCCAGCGTCCCGGTCAGCGTCGCCCACACCAGGCGCACTCGCGACCAGCGCACGTCCGCGCGCAGATAGCGCACATCGATCAGTCCTCGGTGCAGTTCGGGGCGGGACATCGGGATCTGGTCGGCGGGACTGTAGCGCCCGTTGCCGACGAACAGCATCCACAGCGACACCGGGGCCCCGTCGATGTGCGCGTGCAGGGGCGCGGCCCGCAGCAGCACCCGCACCATCGCGATCCCGGCGGCGGGCCACTTGCCGATGCGATGTTCCCATCGCTCGCGCAGGCGCACGAAGTCGGGATAGCCGCCGAGGCTCGCGGTGTTGACGAAGATCCGCTCCCCCTGGCCGTCGAGGTCCACCGCGGCGACGTCGACCTCGGCCACCAGGCCCGCGTTCAGCGCGCTCGCGGTGTGGGCGAGGTCGACGACGCCCGCGTCCTTGGCGAAATGATTGAGCGTGCCGCCCGCGAAGACCGCCAGCGCAAGCCGTTCCCGCACCGCGATCTCGGCCACGCCGGAAACCGTGCCGTCGCCGCCGAGCACGCCGAGCGCGCGGACATCACCCACGGCCAGATGCTCGGCGATCTGTTCGCCGAATTCGCGTTCGTGGTCGAAGGGCACGATGCGGGCGGCGGGCAGCGCGGCCCGCACCTGGGCGAGCACCTCTTCGGCGGCGCCGCTGCCCGACAGCGCGTTGGCCACCAGCAGCAGCCC
>NZ_JARWRU010000921.1 GCF_029867845.1 Nocardia farcinica
CCGGCGCGCGGGGCGGCGGGGCGGGCGGGCGCCCCCCACGGCACGAGCCTGTGGGCGGGCACCGGATTCCGCTCCGCTCGTCCGGGGACGGCGGCGGCGATTCTCGCCGAACTCACTCCCTGACGGAGACGATTTCCGCACCGGGAGTCACCGCGCGACTCCCGCGTCACTCCCCTCACTTCGTTCAGGGGAGTTGCCAATTTTTCCCTCGCGCTGTTTGACCGCGCCACGGCCGGGAATAGCCGTCGTGCAACAACATTTAAGCGTGAAGCGGGATTGTCATGTTCATGGTTACCGGGCTCGTCGCCCTGCTCGCCGCCGTCGTGGCCGGTGTGGCGTTGGCTGCGGCCGATATCGACCAGATGCGTTCGGCCGCGGGTGATTTCGAAGTCTTCGGCCATCCCTTCACTCCCTCGGTGGGAGAGGTTTTCGGCTCCGGCGTCCTCATCGGCGCCGTGGGCATGCTCGGAGTGCTGCTCCTGTCGATCGGTGTGTGGCGAACCGCCCGCCGCGGCAGTGAAGCGCGCCGGGAACTACGTCGTTCACGCCGGGAGATCGCGGCGGCCCGCCGCGCCGCTCCCGCACCCCGGACCGACACCGCGGCGCCCCGCAGCGGCGCGGTGTGGAGTGCGAACCGGTTCATGAAGCGCCCCGCGGGCGACAACTCGGGACCGGCCAAGGCCTGAACACATTCAGTCGGAATTCGACTGTCGAGGAAAGGGATAAAACAATGATCGTTCTCGGATTGATTCTGCTGGTCGTCGGCTGGCTGCTCGGCATCAATCTGTTGGTCACGGCGGGCATCATCGTCCTGCTGGTCGGCGCGGCGCTGTGGATCGCCGGCTCGGTGGGCCGTCCGGTCGGTGGCCGCAGGCACTATTTCTGACGATGGACCGGAATCCATCACGTCGCCGGAGCCCGCTCGAGAACCGGGTGCGGGCAACGCGCGGCAGCGTGCGGAAGTTTCTCGGCAGGGCGACCGACAACCCCCGCCTCGAAGCACAGGGCCGCCGGGATCAGCTGTCCGGCAACCTGAGACAGGCCACGAACAAGGTGCGCCGGGCCTTCGGGCGCTGACACACCGACCGATGCGGTGACGACACCGGAGAGGCCGGATGGCGAGATGC
>NZ_JARWRU010000922.1 GCF_029867845.1 Nocardia farcinica
GGCGCGCGGGCCCCCCCCCCACTCGCGTATCCGCCTGCCCGCATAGCTCATACGGACCGGAAGGTTTCTAAGCAATCGTGCGGCAATTCGCGAGGCATGGGAAACCGGCTGAAATGACGTAGCATCAATTGCCCAGAATTAACCCATGATCGAAAAGGTTTGTGCGGTAGCCGGTTTCGAGGAACGAATTCTCGGAAAACGGCTGCCTTCCGTTCGGAGGAGGAGTACATTCATCCATCGAGGGCGGGTTCTCCCCTCGAGGAGAACCCGCTCATCGCCAAACTTCTGGCGATTGCCCGGAATTCCCGGAAATATCACTCACTCGGCGGCGCTTCACTCGGATGATCTCCTGCGCCGGAAACCCTGAGCTGTCAGCGCGATCCGTCGCGCCCGGCGCCCTCCGCGGGCGGGCTCAGCTGCCGCGACTGCGCCGGGCGCTCGGCGAGCAACGCCTCCAGCCGCGCCAGGCTGCTCACGATCAGCTCCACCGGGCCCTGGATCAGCGACAGCGGCCAGGGCAGGTCCTTGCCCTGCGCGCCGCGCACCTGCTCGGCGAGTTCGGCCGCACCCGCCTCCAATTCGCTGACCTCGGTGCGCAGCTCGGCCACCTGGGCGCGCAGCTCGGCGGTCTCGGCGGTCAGTTCCTCGATCCGGCGCAGCGCGAGGGCAAGTCCGTCCACCAGCGAACGCGCCCTGCCATCGGCGTCGGTGCCGAGCTGCGGCCAGCCCGCCAGGCTCGGACCGCGCAGTTGCACCTGGATGTCGCGCAGCACGGCGTCCTGCTCCGGCGTCACGTCGTTCCTCTCTCGCAGGCCTGCCGCCTGCGCTCGGTCCCGGTGACGGGCGCACCGGCGGGCTAGAAGCGGGACGAGCCGATCGACGAGGGGCCGATCACCATGGTCTCGCCCGCGTCGAAGGCGTCCTGCTGCTTCGCGGCCGCGGCCGCGGCCCGGGCGGGGGCGGGGGCGGGGGCGGGGGCGATGCGCAGCCGCCGGTCGGGAGCCCCCAGCCCCGCGGTGA
>NZ_JARWRU010000923.1 GCF_029867845.1 Nocardia farcinica
CCACCTCCAGCCCGCCGGCGTCGGCCTCATCGCGGGGTCCGGCAGGGGGGAGGGGGGGGGGCGGTGGCCCAGGCCGTGGTCGGGCGCCACCAGGGCGCCGGGCAGCGGGGCCGATGACCTGGAGATCAGCGCTTCGAGTACTGAGGCGCCTTGCGCGCCTTCTTCAGACCGTACTTCTTGCGCTCGGTGGCACGCGGGTCGCGCGTCAGGAAGCCGGCACGCTTGAGCGCGGGGCGGTCCTCCGGGGTGACCTCGATGAGGGCACGCGCGATGGCCAGACGCAGGGCGCCTGCCTGGCCCGAGGGGCCACCGCCGACCAGGCGGGCGTGGATGTCGAAGGACTCGGTCCGCTCGACGGTCACCAGCGGCGACTTGACCAGCTGCTGGTGCACCTTGTTCGGGAAGTAGTCCTCGATGGTGCGGCCGTTGAGCACGAACTTGCCGGTGCCGGGCACCAGACGGACGCGCACGACGGCTTCCTTGCGACGGCCGACGGTCTGGACCGGGCGGTCGATGATCGGGGCGGCGTAGACCTCGCCCTCACCCTCGTAGCCGTAGTCCTCGTCGACGACCTCGACGGCCGCGTCCTCGGCCACGAATTCCTCGTTGTATTCCTCGGGAGCGGTCACTGGGCCACCTGCTTGATCTCGAACGGAATCGGCTGCTGAGCCGCGTGCGGATGGTTCGGGCCCGCGTAGACCTTGAGCTTGCCGGCGATCGCGTTGCCCAGCTTGTTCTTCGGGATCATGCCCTTGACGGCCTTCTCCACCAGACGCTCGGGACGGGTCTCCAGCACCTGGCCGACAGTGCGCGACTTGAGGCCGCCGGGATGCCCGGAGTGGTGGTGGATCAGCTTGTCCTGCCGCTTGTTGCCGCTGATGGCAACCTTCTCGGCGTTGATGATGATGACGAAGTCGCCACCATCGACGTGCGGGGCGTAGGTCGGCTTGTTCTTGCCGCGAAGCAGCGTCGCTGCCTGCACGGCGAGACGGCCGAGCACTACGTCAGTGGCGTCGATGACGTACCACTTACGGGTCACGTCACCCGCCTTGGGGCTGTACGTAGGCACAGTGCATCCCTGTCTGTCGTCGGTACTGCCGGCCCAGCGTGTGGTCGAGGTCGTCCCGGCGGCCGGTTGAGACCCGGGCCCCGATGTGGCCCACACGCCAGCGAGCCACGATACCAGGCGCGCATGCCCGGACCGGAATCGGGGGGGGGGGGGGGCCCCCCCGCCCCCCCGGCCCCCCCCCCGGCCCGCCGGGGCGCGGGGGGGGGGGGGGGGGGGCGG
>NZ_JARWRU010000924.1 GCF_029867845.1 Nocardia farcinica
CCCCCCCCCCACGAGGGACTTCCGGCCGTCTGCGAGACAGCCGTTTCGATCAGACCGGGAAGCCGGGGAACCAGAGACCGATCTCGCGCTTGGCCGACTCGGGCGAGTCAGAGCCGTGCACCAGGTTGTACTGGGTCTCCAGGCCGAAATCACCGCGGATCGTGCCGGGCGTGGCCTTCTCCACCGGGTCGGTGCCGCCGGCCAGCTGGCGGAAGGCGGCGATGGCGCGGGTGCCCTCCAGCACGGCCGCCACGACCGGGCCGGAGGTGATGAATTCGATCAGCGAGCCGAAGAACGGCTTGTCGGCGTGCTCGGCGTAGTGCTCACGCGCGAGCTCGTCGGACACCTGCTTCAGTTCCAGGGCGGCGATCTTCAGGCCCTTGCGCTCGGCCCGGGCCAGCACCTCGCCGACCAGGCCGCGCGACACGCCGTCCGGCTTGATGAGTACCAACGTCTGCTCAGTCACGGCGCACAGCCTAACGGCCCGCTCCGCCGAGCCGCTGACTGGGCAGTAGCCCCTGCTCCATCCGCTTCTTCACCTCGTGGCGCAGCATCAGGATGAAGCCCCAGACCAGCAGGAACAGCACGCCGATGATCAGGATGGACAGGTGGAACACGCCGCCTGCGACGACCAGCGCCTGCAAGCCGAGGTTGAACGCCAGCGCCCACGATCGGCCCTGCAATCCGGCGCCGAGGATCATCAGCACCGCCAGGCCCACCAGATAGCCGCCCGACACCCAGGTGAGCCCGCCGCCGACATCGGCCACGATCGGCAGGGCGAGCAGCACCACGATGGACTCCAGGACCAGGGTGCCCGCCATCACGCCGCGCAGGCCCTTCCACGGGTCCGGCGGAGCGGGCGCGTCGGCGGGCCGCTGCCGGCCGTTCGGGTCGGCCGGATTGTCTGCCGGGCTCATGCTGTGTCCTTTCCCGAGCTCACGGTCCTTTCCCGAGCTCACGCGGGGTCCTTCCCGAACAGGGCGCGGGCGGCGCCCGCCGTCACCACCGATCCGGTCACCACGACACCGGCCCCGGAGACCATCTCGCCGGACTCGGCGACCTCCTCGGCCAGCGCGATGGCGGTCTCCAGCGCGTCGGGAAGGGTGGGCGCCACGACGACACGCTCGTCTCCGAAGCGCTGCACCGCCAGATCGGCGAGCACCTCCACCTCGAGGGCGCGCGGGGAGCCGTTGCCGGTGACCACGATCTCGTCGAAGACCGGTTCCAGCGCATCCAGGATGCCCGCGGCGTCCTTGTCGCCGAGCACGGCGATGACCCCGACCAGCTTGCGGAAGTCGAACTCGGCGCCGAGCGTGGCGGCCAGCGCCCGCGCTCCCGCCGGATTGTGCGCGGCGTCGATGAAGATTGTCGGCGCACTGCGCATGCGTTCCATCCGGCCGGGGCTGGCCACCGAGGCGAAGCCCGCGCGCACGGCGTCCACGTCGAGCTGACGCTGCGCGCCCGCGCCGAAGAAGGCCTCCACTGCGGCGAGCGCGAGCACCGCGTTGCGCGCCTGGTGCTCACCGTGCAGCGGCAGGAAGATCTCGTCGTAGACCCCGCCGAGGCCCTGCAACGTCAACTGCTGTCCGCCCACGGCGACCTGCCGCGACAACACGGTGAACTCCGCGCCCTCGCGCGCGACCGCCGCGTCCACCTCCACGGCGCGGCGCAGCAGCACCTCCATGGCCTCGGGTTCCTGCTGGGCGATGACCGCCACGGTGTCGCGCGGGATCAGGCTCTCCGGCGCGCGCTTGACGATGCCCGCCTTCTCCCCGGCGATCGAGGCCAGGTCGGAACCGAGATAGTCGGTGTGGTCGAGTCCGATCGGGGTGATGACCGCCACCTGACCGTCGATCACATTGGTCGCGTCCCAGGTGCCGCCCATGCCGGTCTCCACCACCGCGACATCGACCGGCGCCTCGGCGAACGCGGCGAAGGCCATGGCGGTGAGCACCTCGAACTTGCTCATCGCCGGTCCACCGGCGGCCGCGGACTGCTGGTCGATCATCTCGATGTAGGGCTGGATCTCGCGGTAGATCTCGACGTACTTCGCCGGGCTGATCGGCGCGTTGTCGATGCTGATCCGCTCGGTGGCCAGCTGCAGGTGCGGGCTGGTGATGCGCCCGGTGCGCCGGTGCAGCGCGGTCAGCAGCGCGTCGATCATCCTGGTGACCGAGGTCTTGCCGTTGGTGCCCGCGATGTGGATCGCCGGGTAGGCCTGCTGCGGCGAGCCGAGCAGGTCCATCAGGGTGGCGATCCGCGTCAGCGACGGCTCGATCTTGGTCTCCGGCCAGCGCCGGTCGAGTTCGGCCTCGACCAGCGCCATCTCGGCCAGGTCGACCGGCGAGGGGCCCGAGCCGAGCCGGGTGTCCCTGGACTCGTCGCGATACTGACGCTCCGGTTCCGGGTTGGCGCCGCCCGCGTCGTCGCTCACTTGGCACCCAGCTCGGCGAGCCGTGCCCCGATCCGCTCGACTTCGGCGGCGGCCACCGCACGACGATTCCTGATCTTGTCCACCACGGCCTCGGGCGCCTTGGCCAGGAAGGCCTCGTTGCCGAGCTTGGCCTCGGTGGTCTGCAATTCCTTCTGCGCGGCGGCCAGATCCTTCTCCAGCCGCTTGCGCTCGGCCTCCAGGTCGACCGACCCGGAGGTGTCGACCTGCACCGTGACGGTGGCACCGCTCAGGCGCACCTCCACCTCGGCGGTGACGGAGAAGTCCGCGTCGGCGTCGGTGAGGCGGGCCAGATTGGCCACCGACGGCGCGAGCGCGACCAGGTCGGCCTCCTCGAGTCCGATCAGCCGGGCGGCGACCTTCTGCTTGTCGGCCAGGCCCTGATCGCTGCGGAAGCGGCGGATCTCGGTGATCAACCGCTGCGCGTCGGCGATGCGGCGGGCGGCGACCTCGTCGGCGACGGCGCCGCTGCGCGTCGGCCAGGTCGAGATCACGACGGACTCACCGCCGGTCAGCGCCTGCCACAGCGACTCGGTGACGAACGGGATCACCGGGTGCAGCAGCCGCAGCACCACGTCGAGCACGGTGCCGAGCACGGTGCGGGTGGACGCGGCGCGCTCGCCGTCGGCGGCGAACTGCACCTTGGCCAGCTCCAGGTACCAGTCGCACAGCTCGTCCCAGGCGAAGTGGTACAGCGCCTCGCAGGCCTTGCCGAACTCGTAGGCGTCGAAGGCCGCGTCGACCTCGTCGAGCACCGTGTCGAGGCGGTCCAGGATCCACCGGTCGGCGTCGGTCAGGCGCTCGCGCGCGGGCAGCTCGCCCGGGGCGGCGCCGTTGAGCAGCGCGAACTTGGTGGCGTTGAACAGCTTGGTGACGAAGCTGCGCGAGGCCAGCGCGTGCGACTCGCCGACCGAGAGGTCGCCGCCGGGCTGCGCGCCCCTGGCCAGGGTGAAGCGCAGCGCGTCGGCGCCGTAGGCGCGGGTACAGTACAGCGGGTCGATGCCGGTTGCGCCCGCCCTACACATAGTAATGGCCTGGAGGTGGGGGG
>NZ_JARWRU010000925.1 GCF_029867845.1 Nocardia farcinica
CTCGTGGGGACGCGGACAACACCCCGACACGTAACCCCACCCAACAATCCCGGTTAACATCCACACCGGGGTGCGCGATGGGCGCACCCCGGTGGCGAACTCACTTCTTGTTGCGGTCCCGCTTCTCGCGCACGCGCACCGAGATGCGCACCGGCGAACCGTCGAAGCCGAACTCCTCACGCAGCCGCCGCTCCAGGAACCGGCGGTAACCGGCTTCCAGGAAGCCGGTGGTGAACAGCACGAAGGTCGGCGGCCGGGTGGAGGCCTGGGTCGCGAACAGCACCCTGGGCAGCCTGCCGCCGCGCATGGGCGGCGGCGTCGCGGCCACGACCTCCTTGAGCCAGTTGTTCAGCCTGCCGGTGGAGATGCGCTTGTCCCAGGACTCGAGCGCGGTCTCCATGGCGGGCACCAGCTTCTGCACGGCCCGGCCGGTGTGCGCGGAGATGTTGACCCGCCGCGCCCACGGCACGCGAACCAGCTCGCGGTCGACCTCCTTCTCCAACTGGAGCCTGCGGTCCTCGTCGACCAGATCCCACTTGTTGAACGCCAGCACCAGCGCGCGGCCGGAGTCGGCGACCAGGCTGATCACGCGCAGATCCTGCTCGGTGATCGGCTGGCTGGCGTCGATCAGCATGATCGCGACCTCGGAGGCCTCCAGCGCCGACTTGGTACGCAGCGAGGCGTAGAACTCGGTGCCGGTGGCGTTGGAGACCTTGCGGCGCAGGCCCGCGGTGTCGACGAACTTCCACACCTTGCCGCCCAGTTCGACCAGCGAGTCCACCGGGTCGACGGTGGTGCCCGCCACGTCGTGGACCACCGAGCGCTCGTCCCCGGCCAGTTTGTTGAGCAGGCTGGACTTGCCGACATTGGGCTTGCCGACCAGGGCGACGCGGCGCGGACCGGTGCCGCCGGTGCCCTCGCGCGGGGTCTCCGGCAGCGCTTGGAGCACATCGTCGAGCAGGTCGCCGGTGCCGCGGCCGTGCGCGGCGCTGACCATGCGCGGCTCGCCCAGGCCGAGCGACCACAGCGAGGCGGCCTCGGCCTCGACGCGGTGATCGTCGACCTTGTTGGCGACCAGGATGACCGGGATCTTCGCCCGGCGCAGCTTCTTCACCGCCGCCTCGTCGGTCGCGGTCGCGCCGACAGTGGCGTCGACCACCAGCAGGATGGCGTCCGCGGTGGCCATGGCCAGCTCGGCCTGGCGGGCGACAGCCTGTTGCAGGCCCTTGGCGTCGGGCTCCCAGCCGCCGGTGTCCTGCACCAGGAACCGCCGCCCGGCCCAGGAGGCCTCATAGGAGACACGGTCGCGGGTGACGCCGGGGACGTCCTCCACGACCGCCTCGCGACGGCCGAGGATCCGGTTGACCAGGGTCGACTTGCCGACGTTCGGGCGCCCGACCACGGCCAGGGTGGGCATGGCGAGCTGTTCCCCGCCCTCCTGCTCGCCCTCGAAATCAACGAGCTCCCACTCGGATTCGTCGCTCCAGACGCCGTCGCCTGCGAGTACGTCTTCGCTCACTGTGCACTTCCTGTCGCGATCCGCTGCGCCACGACGCGATACAGCTCGTCGATGACCTCGTCCATGGTCAGCTCGCTGGTGTCCACGAGCACCGCGTCCTCGGCGGGACGCAGCGGGGACACCGCACGGGTGGAGTCGAGGGTGTCGCGGCGCTGCACATCGGCCAGCACGGCCGCGTAGTCGTCGCCACGTCCCTCGCGGATGTTCTGTTCGTTGCGCCGCTGCGCGCGGGCCTGCGCGGAGGCGGTCAGATAGATCTTGGCGTCGGCGTCGGGCAGCACCACGGTGCCGATGTCGCGGCCCTCGACCACGATCCGGCCCGCCGCGGCCGCGATCTCGCGCTGGGTCGCCACCAGCAGCTCGCGCACCTCGCCCACCGCCGACACCGCGGACACCGCCTTGGTGACCGCGTCGCCGCGGATCTCCGCGGACACGTCCTCGCCGTCGAGCTCCACGACCTCACGAGCCGGGTCGGTGCCGATGGTGAGCGGCAGCTCCTTGACCGCGGCGATGACGGCGGCCGGGTCGTCCAGGTCGGCGCCCGCGCGCAGCACGCGCAAGGTGGCCACCCGATACATGGCGCCGGTGTCGAGATAGCGGGCGCCGAGGCGCAGCGCCAGCTTGCGCGAGACACTCGACTTGCCGGTGCCAGACGGGCCGTCCATGGCCACGGTCAGCGGGCCGTCACCGGACAGCGCGTCGTCGATTTCCGCCGGGACCTGCACACCGTTCACAGCTGCACCGCCTCGTAGAGTTTGCCGATTTCGTCGCGGCCGAGCACCCGCAGCGTGCCGGGCCGCTGGTGGCCCCGGGGGGCCCGGCCGCTATTGGTGGGCCCCCCCCCGGGCACCCGGGTGGCCCCCCCCGGCAGCCGCCAGCCC
>NZ_JARWRU010000926.1 GCF_029867845.1 Nocardia farcinica
AATGGCGTTCGACGCCGGTGAGCCGGTGGCTTCCGGCAAGACCTACAAGATCACCGGCTCGCTGGTGCAGGGCATCGACGCCGAGAAGGCCAAGAAGATCTCCAAGAAGATCCGCGACGAGGGCCCCAAGGGCGTCAAGGCGCAGATCCAGGGCGACGAGCTGCGGGTCAGCAGCAAGAAGCGCGACGACCTGCAGGCGGTCATCCAGTTGCTCAAGGGCGAGGACTTCGGCATCGCCCTGCAGTTCGTCAACTACCGCTGATCCGGCGGACCACCTCAGCACGCCCGGCCACGGCCGCCCGTCTCATCGATAGGGGTCGTGGTGGTAGGGATCACGCCCACCCGCCAGCGCCTCCAGCCGCGCGATCCGCTCGCCCATCGGCGGATGAGTGGCGAACAGCCGGGCGGCGCGCTCGCCGGTGCGGAACGGGTTGGCGATCATCAGGTGCGACTGCGCGGTGAGCTGCGGTTCCGGCGGCAACGGCGCGGCACGCACACCGCGTTCGAGCTTGCGCAGCGCCGAGGCCAGCGCGAGCGGGTCGCCGGTGAGCTCCGCGCCCGCGCGATCGGCCTCGAACTCGCGCGACCGCGAGACCGCGAGCCGCACCAGGGTGGCGGCCACCGGCCCGAGCAGTGAGACCAGCAACACGCCGAGGATGTTGCCGCCCTGGCCGTCGTTGTTGTTGCCGCCGCCGAACGCGCCCGCGAAGAAGGCCATGTTGGCCAGGCCGGAGATCACCGCCGCCATGGCGCCCGCGACCGAGGAGATCAGGATGTCGCGGTTGTAGACGTGCGACAGCTCGTGGCCGAGCACCGCGCGCAGTTCGCGCTCGTCGAGGATGCGCAGGATGCCGCTGGTGCAGCAGACCGCGGCGTGGCGGGGGCCGCGGCCGGTCGCGAAGGCGTTGGGAGCGTTGGTCGGGCTGATGTAGAGCCGGGGCATCGGGCGGCGCGCGGTAGTCGCCAGTTCCCGCACGATGCGGTACATCACCGGGGCCTCCAGCTCGCTGACCGGGATGGCCCGCATGGCCCGCAGCGCCAGCTTGTCGCTGTTGAAGTAGGCCCAGCCGTTGACCGCGACGGCGAGCAGCACGGCGAGGATCAGGATCGTCGTGTTGCCGAACAGCGCCCCGGCGAACACGATCATCGCCGACATGGCCGCCATCAGGCCGAACGTCTTCAGGTCGTTCGCGAATCCGCGCCCGTGCACTGTTGCCTCCTGCCGATCCCCCGTTCTTCGATTGGCCGACGTGCCGCGCCGCGGCGTAGCCGACGCCGCGACCGTTCGCCTCGTGCGCCGGATCGCCCTACCGGACCCGGCCGGGTGTGGCATGAGGACCGGCGCCTCGACCGACACCAGGAAAACGATCGCAGACGCGCCGGAGTTCCGCGCGGCAACGGCCGGGCACACCGATGCCGCTGGTCACGCGGGTATCGCGAGGATCACCTTCCGGGGCCGCCGGATCAGCCGACCCGTTCGATGGTGTAGCGCACCAGCTTCTCCAGCGCGTCGTTGGCGGGCCCGGCGGGCAGGGCGGCCAGCTCGGTGAAGGCCTGCTGGGCGTAGTCGCGCAGCTTCTCCTTGGCCAGCGCCATGCCGCGGGAGCGGGCGAGCAGCTCGATCGCCTCGGCCACGGCCTCGTCGGTCTGCGGTGGCACGGCGAGCAGCTCGCGCAGGCGGTCGGCTTCGGGGCCCTGTTCACGCAGCGCGTACAGGACGGGCAGGGTGTGCACGCCCTCGCGCAGGTCGGTGCCGGGCGTCTTGCCGGACTGCTCCGACGCCGAGGAGATGTCGATGATGTCGTCGGCGATCTGGAAGGCGGTGCCGACCACGTCGCCCAGGCGGGCCAGGCGCTCGACGTGCCCGGCGTCCGCGCCGGAGAAGGTGCCGCCGAAGCGGCCGGCCGCGGCGATCAGCGAGCCGGTCTTCTCCCAGACCACCCGCAGGTAGTGCTCGATCGGATCCTGGGCCTCGCGCGCGCCCATGGTCTCGCGCATCTGGCCGGTGACCAGTTCGGCGAAGGTCTCGGCGATGATGCGCACCGCGTCCGGGCCGAGGGTCGAGGTCAGCCGGGAGGCGTGCGCGAACAGATAGTCGCCCGCCAGGATCGCGATGTTGTTGCCCCAGCGGGAGTTCACGCTGGGGGCGCCGCGGCGCATGGTGGCCTCGTCCATGACGTCGTCGTGGTAGAGGGTGGCCAGGTGCACCAGCTCGACCACGGTGCCCGCGGTGACCAGGGCCGGATCGGTCGGACGCGGCCCGAGCTGGCCGGTGAGGATGGTGAACAGCGGACGGAACCGCTTGCCGCCTGCCTTGGCCAGGTGCAGCGCCGCGTCCTGGAGGAAGTCCGCACCGTCGGAGAGCTCGGCGATCAGCAGTTTCTCGACCTCTTCCAGGCCGTTGCGCACCGTCGCGGCGGGCGCGGCGGGCCCCCGCGCGGCCCCCCCCCCCCCCCGGGACGCGGGCCCCAACCGGCCGCGCCCAGCCCCTGGTGGGAAATCGTGGGCCCGCCCCC
>NZ_JARWRU010000927.1 GCF_029867845.1 Nocardia farcinica
CCAGGCCCGCGGCCACCCCGAGGGGGGGTAGTCCGGGGCCGGTCAGGCCGCGGCGCATCTGCCACAGCTCGCGGGCGACGCGCAGGCCGAGCCCGGCGGCGACCGCTTTCGCGGCGGGCAGATCGCCGTGCGCCCAGACCCGCGCGCCCGGTCCGCCCTCGGCCAGAGCGGCGCGCACCAGGGCGGCGCCGAGGCCGCGACCGCGCAGCCCTGGGTCGACGACGGCCTCGACCATGGCGGGGTGCTCGCCGTGCGCGGGGACCAGGTGGGCGTACCCGGCGATGACGCCGTCGAGTTCGGCGATCAGATGGCGCGGGCCGTCCGGCCCGGCGGTGTCGTCGGGTTCGGCGGCCAGCGAGAGCACGGCCTGCTCGGAGACGGGGGCGACGCCGTCGGCGGCGCGGGCGCGTTCGAGCAGCGCGCGGATCGCCTCGGCCGTCGGGCCGTCCACGCGCGCAGTCCAGCGCAGGGCGGGATCGCTCATCGGTTACTGGGCCGATCCACTGCTCGGGGCGAGCGCGTCGTCACCGTCACCGGTGACGTCCTCGTCCGGGAAGGTCGGCGCCTCGCCCTTGGCGGGGGACCGGGCCGGGCGGACCGCCTTGTAGCCCACGTTGCGCACGGTGCCGATCAGCGACTCGTATTCGCTGCCGAGCTTGGCGCGCAGCCGTCGCACGTGCACGTCGACGGTGCGGGTGCCGCCGAAGAAGTCGTAACCCCAGACCTCCTGGAGCAGCTGGGCGCGGGTGAACACCCGGCCCGCGTGCTGGGCGAGGTACTTGAGCAGCTCGAACTCCTTGTAGGTGAGGTCGAGCGGGCGGCCGCGCAGCCTGGCGGTGTAGGTGCCCTCGTCGATGACGAGCTCACCCAGGGTGATCTTGCCGGTGTTCTCCGGGCTGGCGACGCCGCCGCTGCGGCCGACCAGCAGGCGCAGCCGCGCGTCCAGCTCGGCGGGGCCGGTACCGGGCAGCAGGATGTCGTCGAGGCCCCAGTCGGCGTTCACCGCCACCAGACCGCCCTCGGTGAGCACGGCCACCACGGGCACCGATGACCCGGTGCTGCCGAGCAGCCTGCACAGACCGCGCGCGGCGGCCAGATCCGTCCGGGCGTCGACCAGCGCGACATCCGCTGTCCCCGCCTCCAGCAGCGAGGCGACCTCGGTCGGCGCCGGGCGCACATTGTGCGCCAGCAACTGGAGCGACGGCAGCACCGACTCGGGGTTGGGGTCGGAGGTCAGCAGGAGCAGCTCCACGAGCCCTCCTCCCATCTCTAGCACGGCCTGCGTGCGGCGAACGGCGGCGGCGGCCCGCAGCTACGAGCGACCGGAGCACCGTGGACGCCACATCGCTGTTACATGGTGATCGGATGCAAGATTAGCGCGTGCGACCCGATGACCTCGCGGTCCGGGTGGAGAGTACTCCGGCCGGGACCGTCGTGTCGGGCAACCACACGCCGACTACTGTGGGCGTTCATGCGCAAGGTGATCATCGGGCTGCTGTGCCTGGCAGGCCTGGCGGTGATCGTCGATTTCGGCGCCGCCGCCTACTCCGAGTACCGCGTTTCCCGGACCCTGCGCGAGGGTGCGGCGCTCGGCGCCGACCCCGAGGTCACCATCCACGGCTTCCCCTTCATCGCCCACGCCCTCGACGGCAGGTTCGAGAGCGTGGTGATCACCGCCGTCGCGGTGCGCCCGGACATCCCCGGCGAGATCGCCATCGACGCCAGGCTGACCGGGGTGCGCCTGAACCTCGAGGATCTGGACGACGGCCGCAGCAGGCGGGTGCCCGTCGAGCGGGTCGAGTCGGCCATGCGGGTGCGGCCGACCGAACTCGGCAGGCTGTTCAACATCCCGGATCTGCAGGTGCATTCGCGTCCGGCGGACAAGTCCGACGGCACCGGCGGGTCGGGCGGGTCGGGCATCACCACCGAGGGCGCGCTCGTGCTCACCGGCACCGTGCCGCGCACCGGCCTGCCGACCAACATGGCCGCGGGCCAGACCGGCGTCGCGGTGGCCGTCGACGCCGATCTCGTGCTCGACGGCGACCAGATCCGCATCACCGCGACCGGGCTGCACCAGGACGAGGACGACGACTTCGGCTATCCGCCGATCCCGCCGGGCATCGACGAGCCCGCGGTCCTGGCGATGTTCAGCCGTACCATCGACACCAAGGATTTGCCGTTCGGCGTCACCCCCACCAAGGCGTTCGCGCTGGGCGGCCAGATCGTGGTCGAGGGTCGTGGCGAGAACGTCACGATCGACCTCGACCAGTTGCAGAGACCATGACAGAAATCACAATCCTGCTCGCCGTCCTCGTCCTCGCCCTCGCCGTCGGGCTGTGGTTGCAGCGCCTCGACGGCACGGCGAGGGCCCCCTCGGCCGTCCCGGAGGACGGCCGCCGCAGCGAGCTGCTGACCGCCGCGGGCGTCGGCACGTCCGGTCCGGCGGTGCTGCACTTCTCCGCCGAGTGGTGCGGTCCGTGCGCGGCGGTGCGGCGCGTGGTCTCCGGCGTCACAACGGATCTCGCCGATCGGCCGCTGCCGCCGCGCGACATCGAGGTCGACATCGACGCCGAGCCCGCGCTCGCCCGCGAACTCAACGTGCTCTCGCTGCCGACCACCTTCGTCTTCGACGCCGAGGGCAAGGAGCGCTTCCGCATCTCCGGTGTCCCCAAGTCCGGCGAGTTGCGCTCCGCGCTGGCCCCCTTGACTGCGGGCGACCAGGGCTGAGCGCCCCTGTTCGGACCCCTCCGGTCCATTTCCCGCCGGAGTTGGGTAAACTGCTCTGCGTGCAAGCCAACCACGAGCTGATGCTCACCCGACGTCGCACAGTTGACCTGTGTCGTCTCGGCGGTTGTTGCTGCCTGTGCCGTTGACGGTCGGCCGTTCCATTTCCTTTCTGTTCGACGCCGACCGCTGCCCGTCGCGCGAGTGATGCCTCCGAGCGATCCTCCCGCGACCTGGCCCTCAGCCATCGAAAGCAAATCAGCGCAGGAGTACGCACAACGATGTCTTCCCACCTCGAATCGCCGCGCAGCGCGCAGGCCACCGCCCCGCAGGCCCCCGCCGCACGCTCCGGCGTCGATCAGGTCGACGTGCGCGGACCGCGTTTCGTCGCCTGGATCACCACCGCCGTGCTGGTGCTGGTGCTGCTGGCGGCCGCCGTCTCGCCCGCCCTGGCCACCGTCCTGATCGCCGTGCAGGCGGTCGTGTTCGGCGCGGGCGCGCTGCTCGGCCCCCGCAAGCACCCCTACGGCCTGATCTACGGCACACTGGTCGCGCCGCGGCTCGGCCCGGTCACCGAGACCGAGCCGGTCCCGCCGCTGCGCTTCGCCCAGCTGCTCGGTTTCGTCTTCGCGGCCGTCTCGCTGCTGGGCTTCGCGCTCGGCTCCACCGTGGTCGGCGCGATCTTCGCCGGCTTCGCCCTGTTCGCGGCGTTCCTCAACGCCGCGTTCGGGTTGTGCCTGGGCTGCCGGATCTATCCGCTGGTCGCCCGATTCCGTCCGGCCGGATCCCCGGCGTCGAACTGACCTGCACAGTTACCTCCGACCCTGCAGTTGTCATCGCTGAAAGGAACACAATGGCTCGCTCCGATGTCCTGGTCTCCGTGGACTGGGCCGAAGAGAACCTCAACACCCCCGGCGTGGTCTTCGTCGAGGTCGACGAGGACACCTCCGCCTACGACGGCGGCCACATCGAAGGCGCCGTGCGCCTCGACTGGAAGGCCGACCTGCAGGATCCGGTCCGCCGCGACTTCGTGAACCAGGAGCAGTTCTCCGATCTGCTCTCCGCGCGCGGCATCTCCAACGACGACACCGTGGTGCTCTACGGCGGCAACAACAACTGGTTCGCCGCCTACGCCTACTGGTACTTCAAGCTCTACGGCCACAACGACGTCAAGCTGATCGACGGCGGCCGCAAGAAGTGGGAGCTCGACGGCCGCCCGCTGTCGACCGAGCCCGTGTCGCGCCCGGCCACCCAGTACAAGGCCGCCGCGCCCGACGTGTCGATCCGCGCCTTCCGCGACGAGGTCATCGCCGCGATCGGCACCAAGAACCTGGTCGACGTGCGCTCGCCCGACGAGTTCTCCGGCAAGATCCTCGCCCCGGCCCACCTGCCGCAGGAGCAGAGCCAGCGCCCCGGCCACATCCCCGGCGCCATCAACGTGCCGTGGAGCAAGGCGGCCAACGAGGACGGCACCTTCAAGTCCGACGAGGAGCTGGCCGCCCTGTACAAGGAGGCGGGCCTGGACGGCGAGAAGGAGACCATCGCCTACTGCCGCATCGGCGAGCGTTCCTCGCACACCTGGTTCGTGCTCAAGGAGCTGCTGGGCCACCAGAACGTCAAGAACTACGACGGGAGCTGGACCGAGTACGGCTCCCTCATCGGCGCACCGATCGAGTTGGGAGAGTAATCAGTCATGTGTGCAGCACCCACCCAGGGACAGGCCATTCCGGCCGGCGTCGACGTGGAGAAGGAGACGGTCATCACCGGCCGTGTCCTGAGCACCGACGGCCAGCCCGTCGGCGGCGCGTTCGTTCGCCTGCTGGACGGCAACGGTGATTTCACCGCCGAGGTCGTCGCCTCCGGCACCGGCGACTTCCGCTTCTTCGCCGCGCCCGGCGCGTGGACCGTCCGTGCGCTGTCCTCGTCGGGCAACGGCTCGGCCGAGATCCGCCCCGAGGGCGCGGGCATCCACACCGTGGACGTCGCGGTCGCGAAGTAATCCCTCGCAGGGCGCGCAGCGGGGGGGCCGCGGGCCCGCCGGGGGGGGGGGGGGGGGGGGGGGGGGGGGGGGGGGGGGGGGGGGGGGGGGGGGGGGGGAAGGTGGGGGGGGGGGG
>NZ_JARWRU010000928.1 GCF_029867845.1 Nocardia farcinica
CCCCCCCTGCCCCCCCCCCCGCGCGCGCGGGGGGCCCGCCCGCGCCCCCCCCGGGGCCGCGATCAGCGGATGCGGGCACACCCCGGCGGTTGTCGTACGATGCGGGAACGACTGCGCCGGTTGGTGACGAAGGGGGACAGGGTGCGGGCAACGCCGGGAGACTCGAACGCCGGTAGGGCGGGGACGCGGCGCTGGAGGTCCGACCTGCCGGACTCTGGCCCCGATCAGCCGGGCAGCAGCCCCGACCTGCCGGTCGGGGGCGCCACCGACACCCGCCCGAGGACCACGCTGTGAATCGCGATCTGCCCGACGATCCCGCCGAAGCAACCACCATGCCGATCGAACGGCCGACCGCGCGGGAGGGCGCCTCGACGGCGGAATCGCCGACGGTGGACACCACACGGGCCGCGGCCGCGCCCACCGTCGAGATCCGCACCGCGCGCACGGTGCGCGGCAGCGGTCCGCGCTGTCCCGGCTGCGACGCGGAGAACCCCGGTGTCCCGGTCTGTCCCGCCTGCGGCCTCGACCTGACCGACAAGTGGGTCGCGCTGCCGCCCGCCGAGGGCGCCGCCGACCGCTTCGAGGCCGATCTCGGGGCGGTCTGCCTGGTCACCGATCGCGGTATCGCGCACGCCCGCAACGAGGACGCTGTCGCCGCCGCCGTGGTGGAGGGCGAGCACGGCCCGCACACCACGGTCATCGTGGTCTGCGACGGGGTGTCCACTTCTTCCGACCCGCAGGCCGCTTCCGGCTCGGCGGTGCGCGCGGGCGTGCGGGCCTGCCTGCGGGCGCTGGAACGCGGCCTGCCCGCCACCGAGGCCGCGGTGGAGGGGCTGAGCGCCGCCTCGGAGGCGGTGCGCTCGATCCCCACCGAGGAACACAACGCGCCCTCGTGCACGTACGTGTCGGCCATCGTGCGCGGTGCGGGCGGTGGCGCGGTGGACATCACCGTGGCCAATGTCGGCGACAGCCGCGCCTACTGGCTCGCCGCTCCCGGGGCGGAGCAGACGGGCATCCCCTCCCAGCGGCTCACCGTCGACGACTCCTGGGCGCAGGCCCTGGTCGACGCGGGCGCGATGGACGAGCAGGCCGCGATGAACGACCCGAGGGCGCACACCCTGCTGCGCTGGCTCGGCGCCGACACCGACGAGCGGCCGTGGTCGGACAAGGCGGTGCGCACCTTCCGCGCGGACACCCCGGGCAGGTTGCTGCTGTGCAGTGACGGCCTGTGGAACTACCGGCCCGACGCCGAGCAGCTGGCGGCCATCGCCGCCGCCGACGACCCGATGGCCGCGGCGCGCGATCTGGCCGATTTCGCCGTCCGCAGCGGCGGCAACGACAACATTACCGTCGCCGTCGCGCCGATCTCCTGAGTTGTCACTGCTCCCTGAGCGTCTCTGCTGAGCCGTCGCCCGAACCGGCCGCGCGGGCGCGGCCGTGCCGAATCCGCGGACCGTCCCGGCGGGCCGTCGACGGTGGCGGGTGATCGGGGGTCAGTGACCCCGGTCGTCGTAGCCCTTCTGCTCGGCGGAGATCTTGCGCATCCGCCGGTGCTCCAGGGTGATCAGGGCGATGCCGAACAGCAGGAAGGTGGCGGTGGAGATGCCGCCGATCAGCGCCCAGCCCTCGAAACCGTAACCCGCGGCGGTCATGGTGAGACCGACGGTGACGATGCCGAGGCCGACCAGGAACATGCCGGGCCAGTTGCGGGTGTCCTCGATCGACTCGCCCGCGTGGGAGCGACTGGTGCGGACGTGGTCGGGAAAATTTCCGTGTTGTGGATAGGGCACGTGGGCTGTCATGACGAGCTCCTCTCGGTGCACCGGTGAACACGTGAAAGGGGGAGATAACCCGGTCTACGCCGGTTCGCCGGCAGGGTCAACCCCGGCCGGTGACAGGGCTTGCCCCGGCGTGCCAGACTGTAGGCAGCTCGCCCCGTACTCAGGCCGAGCTGTGGCTCCACCCGTCAGATGACCCAGCCGTATCGATGACCCAGCCGTACCGATCTGGACCTGATCCGGGGAGGTTCCATCCATGGCAGTCGAAGTCCCGCTCTCCCGCCGGCTCCATGACACCGGCGGCGCCCACGACGAGCCCGGCGCCCGCTGCACCTGCGTGCGCACGCTGGACGGCGACCACCGCTGCGTGGTGGTCCGTATCGAAGGCGAGCTCGACGCGCTCGTCCAGCCGCAGTTCCGCCGAGCGCTCGACGACGCCGTCCGCGCGGCGGCGGACGCGGTCGTGATCGATCTGCGCGCCACCCTGTTCCTGAGTCTGCGGGCCGCGGCCGCCCTCGGCGACGTCCAGGCCCCGGCCGCTCGTCGCGGTGTCGACGTGCGTCTGGTGACCGCCCGTCCCGAGGTGGAGCGCTCGCTGGAACTGACCGGCGTGCGCGGCCGCTTCCACCGCTATTCCTCGTTACGCGCGGCCATGACGGTCTGAAGCCCCTCCCTCGCCGTGATCTCGGCCACCCGGCCGCCGGCACCGGCACTGGGCCGTTTGGCCGGTGAAGTCGCCGGGTAAGCGCCTTCCGAGTGTGAACCGCCCACCGTCGCCGATTCGCATCAGCCGATTCGCATCAGCTACGGCGGCGGGGTGGTACGCGGACGACGAAGCGAGGCGAACGAGGTGGCGATGATAATGGGGGATCGGGCGCGATGGCAGCCCGCGACGGCTGCGACGACCATAGGCGTCCGCGTGCCGGCGCGCCCCGAGCAGCTCACCATGTTGCGCGCGCTGGCCGAGACGGTGGGTCACATCGCCGACTTCGCCATCGACGAGGTCGCCGACATCCGTCTGGCGCTCGACGAGGTGGCAACGGCGCTGGTCCTGGACGCGGTGCCCGGCTCGGATCTGGACTGCGAGCTGGATTACGCCGAGGACCGGATGAGTGTGCGCGTGCGGGGGGTGTGCCGTTCCAAGGAGGCGGTCGCGCAGTCCGGCTTCGGCTGGCACATCGTGCGCACGCTCACCGACTCGGTCGAGGCGACTCAGGAATCGTACGACTTCGTGGTGGGTGGCTATCGCACCGCGATCGGATTCGAGTGGTCCCGGCGGATCCGGTCGTCGTCGTCCACGATCATCAAGTTCGCGCTCAAGCCTCGTCCTTCGCACTCAGTCGGAAGCAGGTGTCGGAAACGTCCGCTTCCGGCAAACATGCCGATCTATCGGTTACCCGAACCGACTGATCGGTAAACGTCGTTTGCTGGACTGTGGCCCACGCCGCGTCGGCGATTGCCCTCGACCCGGGGGCGCGTCCCCACTATGCCACACGGGCCGGATCGGCTCCGATGCGGGCGCTCACGGTGACGAGGACTTCCGCTTATGCCTAAACGCGCCCGGCCGCCGGCTCGGGCGCTGCACAGTTTCCGCAGGTCATACCAGACCCGGCCCGGGGGTCACCCCGGGCCCCAAGAAAACGAAAACGG
>NZ_JARWRU010000929.1 GCF_029867845.1 Nocardia farcinica
ATGCCGCGCTGGGCGGCGGAGAGGGGGGAGGCGCCCGCGGGCAGCGCGGCGGGGGCGGTGAGGGGGGCGGCGGAACTCTGGGGCATGGACGTTCCTGCTAGTCGGAAGCGGAGTCGGCGTATGGGGGCTACGGCGAACGGGGTCGGTCGGTACCGAGTTGGCGATGCCTTCCGGCGAACCGATGACTTCCGGGGGACCGATGACTTCTGGGGACCGATGACTTCTGGAAAAAGACAGACGGCACACCGCGCCCGCGAGGGGCGGGCATGCCCAGCCGCCGGCGAGCCGGGTTCGTCGACGAGGCTCCCGGCGGGTCGATCGACCAGCATGCGTGGAGAGATGTCCGCTGGGGATTCTATCGCCGCACGGGGTGCTGCCAGCTCGGATTGCGCATGTCCGCGGGGTGGCGGGCGCGGCGCGCCCGCCTCAGCAGGCGGGCCGCAACCCGTCCAGCTCGGCCTCGGTGAGCGGGGCGTCGGAGCCGGTCAGGTACCGCAGCAGGGTGGAGCGGTCGTCGAGGACCAGCCACGGGATCGGCTCGCCGAGGCCGTCGCGGGCGTCCTCGGTGGTGACACCGAAGGCGGGCGCGGGCACGCGGGTGCCCGCGGGGACGGCGGTGGCGCCGATCTTGGCGATCGCGGTCCGGGTGACCAGATCCTCGATCAGCGGCTCGACGGCCACCGCCACCACCGAACCGCGGCGGACGCCCGCGCGCAGCAGCACCCGGGCCAGCCGGTTGGACCAGCTGTCGAGCTCGCGGTGGGTCAGCGAGCCCTCGGGGGTCCAGACGGCGATCGCGGCATCGGAGCGGGCGGCGGGGCGGGTGGCGGTGATGTGCATCGTGGACTCCTGACGAGTCGGTATCCGAGAGGATGTTCGAGGGGTTCTTCGAGGTGGTTCCACTTTCTCCCCTGACCGTTCCCGCCGACAGGAACCCCAGTGCTGCACCGCCTTCCTCCGAGGGTGAGCGATTCCCCACCCTCGGTGGAAAGGCCGCAGGTGGAAGGACGCCGGTGGTCAGGCAGCGGTGGTCTCCCGCGACACCGGCGCGTCCCAGTCGATGCGATAGCCGCGCTCGGCGGTGGTGCGCTCGCCGGGCTTCATGACCGTGCGGACCATGAGCGGCATCAGCAGGTTCATCAGCGTCCGCCCGACCGGGCCCGGCGTCTTGCTGCGGTTGATCCTGGCGGCCCTGGCGGCGATGCCCTCGACCCGTTCCCGCCGCAGCCGCTCGTAGGCGGCGAACGCCGACACCGGGTCGGGCAGGTCGCGCAGGCACCTGGCCAGCTGCACCGCGCTCTCCACCGCCAGCGAGGCGCCCTGGCCGGAGGAGTTGGACGGCGCGTGCACCGCGTCGCCGACCAGCACCGTGCGCGCGGAGAACCAGCGCGGCACCGGCGGCATGATGTGCAGACCGCCGGTGATCTCCAGTTGCTCGGGGCTGGTGCCGCGGACCAGCTCCCCGCCCGGTGTGTCCGCCCCGTAGGTCTCGCGCAGGATCTCCAGCCACCGTTCGGGTGCCACCTGCCTGGCCTGCGCCAGGGTCAGGTATTCGCGGTGCGGCAGATTCGCGCCCCAGCCGACCCGGCCGTCGCGGTCGCGCCAGTACAGGTAGTAGGCGCGCCTGCCGTAGGCGAAGACCATCGTCTCCGGCGGCACCGGCACCGGGCAGTCGACGGTGGCCCCGAAGCCGAGCATGCCGGTGTACTCCGGGCCGGGGGCGTCGGGATCGATGAGCGTGCGCACGGTGGAGCGGATGCCGTCGGCGCCGACGAGGATGTCGGCACTTGCGGTCGTGCCGTCGGCGAAGCGGGCGGTGACGCCGTCGGCGCGCTCCTCGGCGCCGACCAGACGGCTGCCGTAGTGGACCGGCACCCCGGCGGCGCGGGCGTGCTCGTGCAGCACGGTGTGCAGGGCGGCGCGGTCGACCAGTCGCAGCGGCGGCTCGCCCGCCGCGACGGGCAGCCGGTGCATGCGCCCGCCGACGGCGAGCACGGTGCAGGCGACCGGAGCGGCGACGGCGCGCACCGCCTCGCCCGCGCCGAGCAGGTCGAGCGCGGCCAGGCCGTTCGGCGCCAGCGCGAGTCCGCTGCCGATGCCCTCGGACGGGCCGGGGTAGGCCTCGTGGACGGACGCGTCGATACCCGCCTTGCGCAGGGCGGTGGCGACGACAGGGCCTGCGATGCCCCCGCCGACGACGAGCGCGGATCGTATCGCGGACATGGATGTACCTCCCGGTGGGTTCGTGTGCATGCGGCGAACCGCCGCGCCCGCCCCACCCGGGACTATCCTGTGGTTGCCGGCCTCGACAGCCGGGTGCGCGCGAGCGTGCGCGGTTCGAGTGGTCGTCCGTTCCCGGCGGCGGTGTTGCCGCACCGTCGTCCGGGAGCGGGTTCGTTCGTCGCCCCTCGTTCGGGGCTTCGTCTCTGTTGCCTACGGTCCTTTTGCCTGCGGTCCTTTCTGCCTGCGGTCCTGTTTTTCGGTCCTCGCTATCGGCCTCCTTCCGCTGTGTCCGCTCGCACGGAGGCGTTGACCGTGCGCCACAGCGCCAGATCGGGGAAGGTGCCGTCGACGAGTTCGGCACGCCAGCCGCGCGCCCAGGCCGTCTCGGCCTCCAGCATCGCCAGCCCGTACTCGGTTTCGATCACGAACAGCCGGGGCAGCGTTCCCGCCAGCGACTCGAGTTCGGCCCGCACACCCGCGATGATCGCCTCCAGCGCCGTGATCCTGGCGTCGAGCAGCTCGATCACCTCCTCGGGCGAGAGCATGGCCACCACCGACAGACCCGCGGTGAACGCGTTGCGCTCCGAACGCGGTTGTGAGAGGAGCTCTTTCGTCCAGTCCACCAGCTCGGCACGACCGGCCTCGGTGATCCGGTAGATGACCCGTTCCGGGCGCGCGCCCTCCCGCTCGCTGCCGATCTCCTCGAGAAAGCCCGCCTTGGTCATGTTGCGCACCACGGTGTAGAGCGAGCCCCACTTGATGTCCATGTCGCGGTCCTTGCCGCGGGAGCGCAGCGTGGAGGCGATCTCGTAGCGGTGCATGGGCCGTTCCACGATGACCGACAGCACGGCCAGCGCCAGCAGGTTGTCGACCTTGCGTTTGGCGGGCATCACACCTCCCACTCGTCCCTCCTACTCGTCTACGAATATACGTAGGCGAGTATTCGAGCGGCAAGCGGAGACCCTGGAGGCTCGCGACCGCAGGCGGGTCAGGCCACCTCGACGAGCGCTGCCGCCACCGGCACGAGCAGATCCACCAGATCGGCGACCGGCGGGCGCGGGTCGGCGCGCAGCCATTCGACGGTCACGCTGTTGACCGCCCCGATCAGGACGGTGGCGGCCAGCCCGGGTGCGCCACGGACCCGGCCTCCGGGAACGACTTTCGGCACCACCTCAGCCACGAGCAGTTCGCCCCAGCGACGCCTGCGCCGGCGACGATGGCGTTCCATCCGCGCGCTGACGCCGACCACCTCGACGAAGGCCAGTTCGGCGCGCCACGGATCGGCCCCGAGGGCCTCCAGATAGGCGGTGAGCACGGCGGTCATCGCCGCGACGGGCTCGGTCCGCGGCGACACCCCGGCCAGCGCGGTCATCACGGCGGCCACGGCCTCGTCCTGCACCCGGTCGTAGGCCGCGAGCAGCACGTCCTCTCTGGTGTCGAACTCCTCGTAGAACTGCCGCTTGGACAGCCCGGCGGCGGCGCACACCTCGGCGAGCGAGCAGTCGGCATAGCCTTCCTCGGCGAACAACCGGGTGGCGGCGTCCAGGAAGCGAGTGCGTCGCTCGGCCCTGCGCTCGGCCACCGTCCGTCCGCCGTACTGTCTGCCCACCGAGGTCCTCACCCGCCCACGGTATCGAAGACGCGTCCACCATTCGCACGGATTCGACAGCCCTCGCGCCCCGATCTCCTTCCGCGCGAACTTACTTCACAGTAAGGTTCTCCCATGGCGTGGAACCCCAAGCGAATCCCCGATCAGAGCGGCCGCACGTTCGTGGTCACCGGCGCGAACGGCGGTCTCGGAGCCGTGACGACGAAAGTGCTGGCGGCCAAGGGCGCGACCGTGGTGATGGCCTGCCGCAATGTCGCCAAGGCCGAGCAGATCGCCGCGACGATCCCCGGCGACGTGCGCGTGGAGCCATTGGATCTGGCCGACCTGTCCTCGGTCCGCGCGTTCGCCGACAATACCGCGGAATTCGACGTGCTCGTCAACAACGCGGGCATCATGTACGTACCCTTCTCCCGCACCGCCGACGGCTTCGAAACCCAGTTCGGCGTCAACCATCTCGGCCACTTCGCCCTCACCGGCCTGCTGCTCGACCGCGTCCGCGACCGGGTGGTCACGCTGTCGAGCATCGCGCACCGGCAGACCCCGAAGTTCCGCATCGACGACCTCAACTACGAGCACCGCCGCTACTTCCGCAATCTCGCCTACTCGCAGTCCAAGCTGGCCAACCTCATGTTCGCGCGCGAGTTGCAGCGCCGCCTGACGGCCGCGGGCTCGAAGGTGCGCTCCTACGCGGTGCACCCCGGCGTCTCGGCGACCGAACTGTTCGCCCACACCGAGACCGCGCTCGACCACGTCCTGCGCCCGACCATGCGGCTGATCGGCCACTCCCCGGCCAAGGCGGCGCACTCCACCCTGTTCGCCGCGACCACGCCCGACGCCGATCCCGAGGTCTACTGGGGCCCGAACCGGCTGTTCGGCGCCCAGGGCCCGGTGGTGGCGTGCCCGTCGACCAGGCTCTCGCGCGACCGGGAGCTGCAACTGGCGCTGTGGACCGAATCCGAGCGCATGACCGGCGTCACCTACCGGTTCTGACGCCCCGATCCGGGCACCGGCCTGCTCCTACGCAGCCTGTAGTAGACAGGTACCGTGGTAGGCGTGTCCGCTCCCCCGACCCGACCCGGCTACCACCGGCCCGCCCTGATCGTGCTGGTCGTGGTGGCCTTCCTGGCCTGCCTCGGGCTGGCCTGGTGGCAGTGGGAGCGCTACGAGTCCGCGGCGGGCACCGCGCAGAACCTCGGCTACGCCCTGCAGTGGCCGCTGTTCGCCGGGTTCGTGGTGTTCGCCTACTTCCGGTTCGTCCGCCTCGAGCGCGAAGCCGAGGGGGAGGCCGGGGAGCAGACCGCCCCCGAGAGCGCGCGGCCGGGCCACACCGGCACCACGGCCCCCGCGGCGTCGGCCGACAGCGTTTCCGGGGGCTCACGGGGGGTCGCGGATTCCGCCGAGCCGCCGCGCGGGTCCGTCGCCGCCAGGGCGCGCCGCACCCGCAAGCAGGACCGGCCACGTGAGATCCCGGCGGGCATCCTGCCCGAGCGGCCCAAGGCGGCCCGCGCCGCAGACCCGGTCCTCGAGGAGTACAACCGGTACCTGGCACGACTGCACGCCGCCGACGTCGAACAAGCGGCCGGCGCCCAGCACGGCGCGGGCACGAGCGAGAGGAGCGCTGGGTGAACGCCGGCGACAACGAGACCGTCTCCGTCGAGAAACCGGCGACCGGGAATCCGGCGACCCCGGCCACGACCGTGGACCCGGCCGAGCGCGCCAAGATCAAGGGCGCGCTGCTGCGCTACCGTGCGCTGGCCTGGTTCACCGGCCTGTGGCTGCTGCTGCTGTGCGGCGAGATGATCGCCAAGTACGGCTTCGACGCCGACCCGCCGAGCTGGATCGCCATCGTGCACGGCTGGGTCTACTTCGTCTACCTGATCCTCACCGCCGACCTGGCACAGAAGGTCCGCTGGCCGATCGGGCGCACCGTCGGCACCCTGGTGGCGGGCACCATCCCGCTGCTGTCGTTCTTCGTCGAACACAAGAACGCCGCCCAGGTCAAGCGCGACTTCGGCGTCTGACGACCCCGGCGCCGCCATCGCGAACACCGGCGACGCGCCCCGAGCGCACACCGACGCCCCCGCACGAGCGCGGGGGCGTCGCCTGTCTCGCAGTCCGCGCACCGGGCGCGGGGGGGGGGGGGGGGGCGCCGCGCGCGAGGGGGGCAGCGCCCCCCCCCCCGCGCCCGGTCACACCCCCCCCCCCCCCGCGGGGGCGCCCCCCCCCCCCCCGGCAGCCCCCCCCGCGGGGGCGCCGCGGCGCCCCCCCCCGGCCCGCGAAACGGGGGGGGGGGGGGGGGGTGGGCCG
>NZ_JARWRU010000930.1 GCF_029867845.1 Nocardia farcinica
CCCGCCGGCGGCCACCACCCCCCCCCCCCGCGCCCCTGGCCCCCCCCCCCCCCCCCCCCCCCCCCCCCCCCCCCCCCCCCCCCCCCCCCCCCCCCCCCCCCGCGCCCCCCCCCCCCCCCCCCCCCCCCCCCCCCCCCCCCCCCCCCGGGGGGGCCCCCCCCCCCCCTCGGGTCGAGGCGTGAGCGGCCGATCAGGGCATCGGCGGCACGGCGTCCTCGTCGCCGTGGAAGTCCACCGAGGAGTACTCGCGCAGCTTGGTCAGCCGGTGGTAGGCGTCGATCATGCGGACCGTGCCCGACTTCGAGCGCATGACGATCGAGTGGGTGGACGCGCCGCCGGGGAAGTAGCGCACGCCGCGCAGCAGGTCGCCGTCGGTCACGCCGGTCGCGCAGAAGAAGACGTTCTCGCCCGCGACCAGGTCCTCGGTGCTGAGCACGCGGTCGAGGTCGTGGCCCGCGTCGATGGCCTTCTGCCGTTCCTCGTCGTCCTTAGGGGCGAGCATGCCCTGCAACGCGCCGCCCATGCAACGCAGCGCCGCCGCGGCGATGATGCCCTCGGGGGTGCCGCCGATGCCGACGAGCAGATCGGTGCCGGACTCGGGGCGGGCCGCGGCGATCGCGCCCGCCACGTCGCCGTCGGAGATCAGGCGGATACGGGCGCCCGCGTCGCGGACCTGCTGGATGAGTTCGGCGTGGCGGGGGCGGTCCAGGATGCAGACCGTCACGTCGGAGACCGATAGTCGCTTGGCCTTGGCCACCTTGCGCACGTTCTCGCCGATCGGGGCGGTGATGTCGATGACATCGGCGGCCTCGGGGCCGACGGCGATCTTGTGCATGTAGAACACGGCCGAGGGGTCGAACATCGCCCCGCGCTCGGCGACCGCGAGCACCGAGATCGAACCCGGCGAGCCCTTCGACATCAGCGTGGTGCCGTCGATCGGGTCGACGGCGAAGTCCACGTCCGGGCCGGTGCCGTCACCGACGGACTCGCCGTTGTACAGCATGGGCGCCTCGTCCTTCTCGCCCTCGCCGATCACCACGACGCCGTTCATCGACACCGAGCTCACCAGCTGCCGCATCGCGTCGACGGCGGCTCCGTCGCCACCTTCCTTGTCGCCACGGCCGACCCAGCGACCGGCGGCCATCGCGCCCGCCTCGGTGACTCGGACGAGCTCGAGCGCCAGGTTGCGGTCCGGGGCCTCGCGGCGGCTGGTTGCGGGCGAAGATGCCGTCATAGCGGGGTGCCTCCTCGGGTTGTGTGTTACCGGACAATTGTCTCATTGCGGGGAGGCCGGTCGGTGCACGCCCGGTCCCCGCCCGGTTCGCCCACGGGGTGCGCGCTTCGCGTGAGGTTCGCCGCGTGGATACTGGGAGGCGTGTCGTACCAGAAGCCGCGCATCCTGCTCAACTACAAGGACCTGCTGTTCACGCTGCTCCCGTTGGTGCTGATCGTCGTGGCTTTCGCGGGTCTGGCGAGCCAGTGCACGTTCGCCGCGAACGGACCGACGCCGGGGCAGATCCCGAACTTCGACGCCCGCGCGGCGTTGCAGTCCGATGCCCGTACCCTGTCGTTCCCGATCCGCGATCCAGAAGTACCCGATTCGTGGACGCCCAACTCCGGCTCACGCGACACGATCGTCGGCGAGGGCGGCGGCCAGGTCAGCACCATCGGCTACATCACCGACACCGGCGCCTACATGCGGATGACCCAGAGCGACGCCACCGAGCAGGCGCTGGCCCGCTTCGTCATCGGCTCCCGCTACGCGAGCGGCACCGAGCAGATCGGCGACCAGAAGTGGGTCGTCTACGCCGAGCCCGCCGAGGAGACCGTCTGGATCGCCGACTTCGGCGCGTCCAGGGTGCTCATCACCGGCGCGGGTGGCGCGGGCGCCTTCACCACCCTCGCCCAGGCGATCACCGCCGCCCAACCGCTCACCCGCTGAGCCGCTCACCGGCCGAGCCGGTCACCCGGCCGAGCTGGTCACCCGGCTGAGCTGGTCACCCGGCCGAGCCGGTCGCCCGCTGACGCCGCTCGCCGGGGCGATCGCGCGCCGGCGCGGTCGGTGTGCCGAGTCGGTCCTCGCTGTCCGATCAGTCCTCGCTGTCCGATCCGGCGATCGCGGCTTCCACCCGCCGCCGCGCCCCGGCCAGATGTTCCTCGCACCGATCGGCCAGCGCCTCGCCGCGCTCCCACAGCGCCAGCGAATCGTCCAGATCCAAGCCGCCCTGTTCGAGCATCTTCACCACATTGACCAGCTCGTCGCGGGCCCGCTCGTAGCCGAAGCCCGCGATCTCGGCCAGGTCGTCCCGGTCCGAGGCGGTGCCGGACGAGCCCGCCTTCGAGGAATCGGCCACCGTCAGTTCCCTCCTGTGTCGTCCGCCGGGCGGTCGTCTGCCCGGCGCTTGCGGTCGGGGTTCGTGGCCGGGCCCGTGCCCAGCGCCCTCGTGCCCAGCGCCTTCGTGCCCAGCGCCGCCGCGGTGATCGCCCCGTCGGCCACCCGGATGCGCAGCTGACTGCCTGCGGGCGCGTCCTCGACGGAGCGGACCACGTGCCGTTCCGTGCCCTGCACCCGCTGCACCACAGCGTAGCCACGGGCCAGTGTCGAAGCCGGGCCGACGGCGGTCAGTTTCTCGCGCAGATGTCTGGTGGCGGTGGACTCCGCCGCGAGCAGGTGCTCGACGCAGCGGCGGGCGTCGGCGCGGGCGCGTGCCACCTCGGCGGCGCGCCGGTCGATCTCGCGCACCGGGTCGGCCAGCACCGGCCTCGACCGCAGTTGCGCCAGCGCCGTCGACTCGCGCTCCACCCAGCCGCGCAGCGCCGCCGCGGAACGGGCGCGCAGCTCGCGGACCAGGGCGAGTTCGGCGGCGGCGTCGGGCACCACGCGCTTGGCGGCGTCGGTCGGCGTGGCCGCGCGCACGTCGGCGACATAGTCGGAAAGCGGGTTGTCCGGTTCGTGGCCGATGGCGCTGACGATCGGCGTGGTGGCCGCGACGATCGCCCGGCACAGCGCCTCGTCGGAGAACGGCAGCAGATCCTCCACGCTGCCGCCGCCGCGGGCCAGCACGATCACCTCCACCTCGGGATCGCGGTCCAGCTCGCTCAACGCCGCCAGGATCTGCGGGACCGCGGTCGGTCCCTGCACCGCGGTGTTGCGCACCTGGAAACGCACCGCGGGCCAGCGCTGGGCGGCCACGGTCAGCACGTCGTGTTCGGCGGCGCCGCCGCGACCGGTGATCAGCCCCACCGCCCGGGGCAGGAAGGGCAGCGGACGCTTGAGCCGCTCGTCGAACAGGCCCTCGGCCGCCAGCAGCGACTTGAGCCGTTCGATCCTGGCCAGCAGCTCCCCGACCCCGACCTGCCTGATCTCGGTGACCCGCAGTGACAGGCTGCCGCGCGCGGGAAAGAACACGAGCTTGCCGTACACGACCACCCGGCTGCCCTCGCGCAGTGGCGCGGCGGCGCGGCGGATCAGGTCGGAATCGCAGGTCAGTTGCAGCGACATGTCGGCGGAGGGGTCGCGCAGCACCAGGAAGGCGGTGCGCGCGCCGGGGCGCAGGTTGATCTGGGTGATCTGGCCCTCGACCCAGATGCTGCCGAGCCGGTCGATCCACTGCATGACCTTGACCGACACCGTGCGCACCGGCCAGGGATGTTCCGCGGAGTTGGCGGGCCCCGCCGTCGATGGCGCGCCGCCGGCGGGCGCGTTGGCCGAGGCGGCGCCGGTCCGACCGTCCTGTGTCATGGCCTCAGGTATACGCGCGACGGGCCGC
>NZ_JARWRU010000931.1 GCF_029867845.1 Nocardia farcinica
ATCCGCAGCGGCGGCATGGCCGTGCGGGTGAACCAGTCCGACCACTCGCGCGGCAGCGTCGGCTCGGTGGCCCCGGCTTCGGTGACGCGGCGCAACAGGTCCAGCGGGCTCTCGTTCCAGCGGAAGTTGTTGACCTCGGCGGTGACCCGCCCGTCCTCCACCAGGTAGACGCCGTCGCGGGTGAGCCCGGTCAGCAGCAGCGTGGCCGGGTCCACCTCCCGGATATACCACAGCGTGGTGAGCAGCAGCCCGCGCTCGGTGTTCGCCACGAGTTCGTCGATGCTCGCCGTGGAACCGCCGGTGAGCAGCAGGTTCTCGCCGGGCACGGTCACGGTGGAGCCGAATTCGGCGGCGGTGGCCCGCGATTGGGCGAGCGCGTTGACCACGCCGTCGCGCACCCAGTCGACCCGCTCGGCGATCAGCCCGTTGTCGAAGACCGACAGGGTGTCCGAGGACGCCGAGGTCGCCACGAACGGCCGGTGCGGCAGCAGCGGGTCCGCCGGATCGGAGGTGAGCGTCAACGGCAGCTCGGTGAGCCGCTCGCCGATCCTGGTGCCGCCGCCCGGCGCGGCGAAGGCGTTGTGACCCTCGTGCGCGCCGCGCGCCTCCATCGCCCACGCGAGCGGGATCATCAGATCCGCCACCGCCGAGGGCGGCAGCAGCGTCTCGTAGCGCCCGGCGTCCAGGTGCACCGTCTTCGCCGACCAGTCCAGTCTGCGGGACAGTTCGGCGAGCAGGCCTGCCACGTCGACACCGACGAAATCGGGGGTGCTCGTGCCGACCCAGGCGCTGGCCGGATCGGCGTCGGGGCCGCGCTTGCCGTTGATCTCCAGCGTGCCGGTCGGTTGCGCGTAGCGCCTGCGCAGGCCGGTCGAGGTGCCGAGCCAGGTGGTGTGCACCCGGTGGTGGGCGAAGCCGTAGAGGCGGTCGGCGCCGTCGAAGCCGCCGGCGAGAGCGCGCGCCAGCTCGCCGAACACGTCGATGCCGGTGCTGCCCGGCTCGGCCGCCCAGTCCGGGGCGGGACCGTCGGCCGCCAGCAGCGGCACGGCGTCTTCGGCCGGTTCGGCGGTGCGGGCGGCCTCCTCGGCCGCGCGCACCACGGTCTCGATGTCGGCCTGGTCGACGCTGGTGGAGCCGACGCTGCCCACCCGCGCCGATGTCGGGCCGTCGCGGAAGATCGAGACCACGGCCCAGTGCCGCGACGCCGAGACGCCGTTGGTGGTCATCGAATTGCCCGCCCAGCGCAGCGAGGCCTCGTGCGCGTCGGTGACCAGCACGATCGACTCGTCGGCCCGGGACGCCGCCAGCGCCCGCTCGACCACCTCGCCCGCGGGCACCCCCAGTG